>NZ_JBWJZD010000010.1:0-257632 GCF_056429065.1 Bradyrhizobium sp. USDA3010 | reverse complement strand
GTCTGGCTCTCAACGTCGCCCAAGCCCACCCGGACACGACAGTCTCCCTGCGCGGCAAGCTCAAGCGCGCCGGATGGAACGATGCATTCCTCTTCGAACTCCTCGGCCACATGCGATAGCCCTGCCCGCAAGCGGGAGAGGTGAAGCGGGCTCGTGGTGACAAGGAAGTACGGCTAACGAATCCGTGATCCCTAAGATATCCATTCGTCTGCGCGCCAGCCTCCAGCAAAGATTTTTCCCGATTGCCGCATTCCAAAACCGCAACGTTGCTATTTTCACCGCGGCCTTGCCGCACCCACCGGCGCTGCCAAGATCAATCGTACGAACAATCGAGTCCGGGAGATCACCGTGGGCCTTCAAGAAACTCGCATCGAGTCGCTGCCGTTTGTGACCGCTGAACTGAATTATCTCGCGCCGACGCCGGGCAAGCCCCGCACTTACGCTTTCGATCCGCCGCCCGGCGAACCCAAATCCACCGCACTGCCCGAAGCTCACAATGTCCCGATCTTTGACGGGCGTCTGATCGCCGACAGCTTCTCGCTCGACCGCGAGGGATTTGCGCTGGTCAAGCATCCGACCTTCGTGAAGGACTATTACGACGACAACGAAGTGCGCAATGTCTACTATCCCGCCGTCGAGGCCTTCCTCAAGGCGACGCTGAAGGCGGATCGCGTTTTCATCTTCGACCACACCGTGCGCAAGCGCGTCGAAGGTGCAGCGGACATTCGTGGCGGCGGCCCGCGCCAGCCCGCGACCCGCGTCCATGTCGACCAGACCGCCGTCTCCGGCCACAACCGTGTCTTCGAGCATTTGCCTGATGAGGCCGAGCAACTCGTCAAGGGCCGCGTCCAGGTGATCAATCTGTGGCGCCCGATCCGTGGTCCCTTGCGCGATTCGCCGCTTGCGATGGCCGACGGCACCACGGTCGCCCCGGAGGATCTGATCGCCTCCGACCTGATCTACCCGAACCGCAGCGGCGAGACCTATTCGGTGAAGTACAATCCGAACCACCGCTGGTTCTACATTCCCGAGATGACGCCGGACGAGGCGATCCTGCTGAAATGCTACGACTCGGCGACCGACGGCCGGACGCGGTTCGGACCGCACACCGCCTTCGTCGATCCGACCACGCCGGCGGATGCCGCGCCGCGCGAGAGCATCGAGCTCCGCACGCTGGTATTCCATAAGCAGTAGCCGCGAAACAGGGGCGCTCCCTCTCCCGCTTGCGGGGGAGGGTTGGGGTGGGGGCTCTTTCCACGAGTCATATCGTGGAGAGAACCCCCACCCGGACCGCATCTGGCGATGCGATTCGACCTCCCCCGCAAGCGGGAGAGGTAAGGTGAGCCCGCGGATAGACTGAGCCCATCAGCTCTGCCCCCAAACTTGGCACCCCTGTCCCAATAGTGTTACGCCCGTCCCCCAACTGCTTGGGGAAGGGGCGATTCATGGACGGCGTGGTGACGAAGGAAGCAGCGGGGATCGGGTTCCGCGCCCTGGTCCTTGCACTTCTGGCGTTGGCCTGCGGCCACATGCTGTCGACGCTGCTGCGCACGATCCCGGCGATCAGCCTCGATCTGATGGCGCGAGATTTCGGCACCTCGCCGCAGGCGCTGGCGAGCCTCACCTCGATCTATCATTTCTCCTTTGCCGCCTCGCAGATACCGGTCGGCGCCGCGATGGACCGTTTTGGCGTGCGACCGGTGTCGCTGAGCCTTCTCGGAAGTACCGTGGTCGGGACACTGGTCTCGGCGCTCGCCACGGGGCCCGCGAGCTTCGTGCTCGGGCAACTGATGCTCGGCATCGCCACCTCGGGCATGCTGATGTGCCCGATGACGCTGGCCGCCAAGCAGATGTCGGCGGCGAAGTTCGGCCTGTGGTCCGGCCTGATCCTGTCGATCGGCAATATCGGCATGCTGCTGTCGGCAAGCCCGCTGGCCTTCGTGGTCGATCAGTTCGGCTGGCGCGCCGGCTTCTGGGGCTCGGCCGGCTTCGGCGTGGTGGTCCTGATCGCGGTATTCGCGCTGGTGCCGCGGCAGCCGGCGGCGCATGCGGACGATTCCTCGCCCTTGCAGCAGATGGCCGAGGTGCTGCGGCTCGGCCTGTCGCGCGGCCTGCGCGGATTGATCGCGCTGTCGCTGGTGTCGCTCGGCGCCTCGCTGGTGCTGCGCGGCCTGTGGGGCGGGCCGTGGCTGATGGATGTGAAGGGTGTAAGCCGCATCGAGGCCGGAAATGTGCTTGGCCTGTTTACGCTGGCGATGATCATTGGCCCGGCCTGTATCGGCGCGATCGATCGCAAGTTCGGGCATCGCCGCACCATGGTGGCGTCGACCCATGCCGTCGCCGCGCTGCTGCTGGTGCTGATGGCCGCCGGCGCGCCGCATTTGGCGGTCTCGAACCTGCTCGGCGTCGCCGTGATGCCGGTGCGGTATGACCTCGTGCTGCTGATCCTGATCGGGTTTGCGACCTCGGCGCAGCCGCTGATCTACGGCATGACGCGGCAGCTCGTCGACGCCCAGAACACCGGCAAGGCGCTGTCGTCGGTCAATCTCGCGTTCTTCCTCGGCGCGGCGCTGCTGCAATTCAGCACCGCCGGCGTTGCGGCGCTGTTCGGGCTGCCCGCGGTGCTGCTGTTCATTGCCGGCGCCCTGGTGATCGGGATCGTGCTGTTCCTGACCTATACGAAGGCCTGAACTCGGTTCAGATCGTCTGTGCTTGCTTGCGGACCTCGTTCGCAAGCGGTCTCAGCTGCTCGCCGGCACCGGGCCCCACGAGGCTATAGCCCAAGCCCCCGTCGGCCCAGGAGAAGCCGGCGACGTCGCCGCCTGTATGCGGCGCCATCGGCGCGTTCTGGTCCGACGTCATCGGCCGCGTCAGCACGACCAGCCGGTCGCCGTGGTCATTGTCATACATGAACATCGCCGCGGGGCCATGGGCGGTCGGCACTACGCGTCCGCCCATGAAGCGATAGCCCGACTTGCTCAGGTCCGGCAACTTGACCGGCTGGCGAAGGCGGCTGGAAACCCACGCCGCGAGCTCCGTGCTGTCGCGCAATTCGACCGGCCGGGTGTGATCGGAGGCGTACACCTTGTAGGAATCGGTTGCCTCCTGGGCAAGCGCGGCAAGGCCGCCTGTCGGCGTCTCGCTCGCACCGCGGATCGCCCATCCACTAATGCCCCCGATCGCGAGCATCAACATCGCAGCGATCGCCCAGCGGAACGACGGCGCCGACGTGCGGCGGCGCTGGCCCTCGATGATCCTGGACAAATTGAGCTGCGGCGGCAGCGGCTCGTCGGCGATCGGCGCCAGGGCGGCGCGCAGCAGGCCGCGCTGCTCGGAAAAGGAAGCGATGCGCTGTGCCACATCCGGATGGCCTTCCAGATAGGCGGCGACCTCGGCCTGTCGCTCCGGTTCGAGCGCTTGGTCGACATAGGCGTGCAGATCGTCTTCGGAGATCGGACGACTGCTCATGGCTTGCTCCGCAACTGCACGACATTCCTCTGCTGGTTGTCCGCAGGATTCTCGAGTTCCTGCTGCAATCTTTCGCGCGCCCGCGACAGGCGCGACATCACGGTGCCGATCGGGATATTGAGCACCTTGGCCGCTTCCGCATAGCTCAAGTCTTCAACGGCGATCAGCAGCAGCACCGATCGCTGCTCGTCGGGAAGCCTGGCGAGTTTCGCGAGCACGTCTTGATACATCAGTTTCTGTTCCTGCTCGGCGCTTTGCCCGAACTCGTGCTCGGCCGCCTCGTCGATGGCGACATGCTGGAAGCGTGCCGCGGCGCTGCGGAACTGGTTGACAGCAAGGTTGTGCAGGATGGCAAACAGCCACGACTTTGGACTGCTGGTGTCGCGCCGCTGGTGCCAGTGAGTGACGGCGCGCTCCAGGCAGTCCTGCACCAGATCGTCGGCCGCCGCGCGGTTGCGGACCAGCGAGCGCGCGTAGCGGCGCAGCGCTGGAATCACCGGCTCGATCTGGTGCAGCATGTCGCTCATGGCGTCTGGACCTGCACGGCCGCGCCGAACTTCGACGGCTCACCGGGAGCGATGACGAGGTAGCGCCGCTCGGCCTTGGCCGAGCTTTGCACGATCTGCCGGATCGGGCCAGTCACATTGACGATCGCGGAGCCTGCCGGATTGGTCATGAAGGCGGCGAGCGGTTGCACCGTGCCGGTCCCATCCGCCTTGTCAGCCAATGCCAGGACGTAGTGCTGCTTCGGCTCGAGGCCGGTGACGGAGGCCTGCAGCACCTGGATCAATCCCTGATCGAACAGCGAGACGCTGGTCGGCGGCTTGTCGCCCCTGGCTTCCTCCCTTGGCGCGAGCGCGAGGTGTGCAACCTGGCCGGCGACGCCGAGCGGCTGCAGGTTCTGACGATCATCAGGATTCGGTGCGGCGTCCGGCACATAGGCGATGGCCTGCGGCGCCTGGCCGACCGGGATGTTGGCGATCACCTTGTTGGTCGCGGTGTCGATCGCGGCCAGCGCATCGGCATTTTCGAGGCCGACATAGACCCGCGTGCCGTCGCCGGACGGCCAGATGCCGTGCGGCAGGTTGCCGACGGGAATGGTCGCGACTTCAGAGAAGTCGTCGGTGCGAAACACCTTGACCTCGTTGGTGCCGCCGATCGTCACATAGGCGAAGGTTCCCTTGGCCGTCTTCGCGAAATTGACGTGGTTGGTGATCGGGCCGGTGTCGATCGTCTTGATCAGGTTGAACGGCGGCCTGGCGTTGAAGACCTGCGTCCTGCCGACGTCCTTCAGCGTGAACCACACCTGCTCGCCGTCCGGTGTCGCCGCGATGTTCGGGCAGAACGGGCTTTCCTGCTTCACCTTGGCGACGATCTGATGGTCGGCGACCGAGACCACGTCGGTTTCCGGATTGAATGAGGAGCAGATGTAGCCGTATTTGCCGTCGGGCGAGAAGATCTGCATGCCCGGTCCCGCCGGCACCTCGATCCGCATCGTTTCCTTGAAGCTCTGCGCGTCGATTACCGAAATGTAGTTCTCGCCGCGCACGGTGACCCACACTTCCTTGCCGTCCGGCGTGAAGAAGGCCTCGTGCGGCGACCGCCCGACATAGGTGACGTGCTTGACCGCGTTCGTTGCCGTGTCGATGAAGGTCACCGAATTCGAGCCGATCGAGACGATGGCCAAGGTGTGGTGATCGGGCGAATAGCCCATGCCGTGGACCAATACCTGCCCCTTGTAGAGCGGGCTGAAATTGCCGGGCTGCGGGTCGCCGAGCCGGATCACGCCGAGCAGCTTGTTGTCGACGGGATCGGTGACCGACACCGTGTTCGAGAACTGCTCGGCGGCGTAGACGCGGTCATGATGGCTGATCGGGATGTCGGGCGCGGACACGGCACCCGGCGCCTGACCGGCAAACGCGGATGTCGACAGCACGATCATGCTGGTGGCCAACAGGCCCTTCACGAATGGGCTCGTCATCACCTGGTCTCCTGCTTCATCATGTCGTGGTGCATGTTCATGTGATCGTGCGTCGCCGCCGGGGCGGGTTTCGGTCCGGGTTGTTGTGTCGGCGCGGGTGTCGTGTCCGTGACCTGTTCGCCGAGCGCGAGCTTCATGGCGTCGATCTCCTGGCGTTGCTCGACGATGATCTCCTGTGCGATCCGGCGCAGCCGCTCGTTCTTGCCGTAGCGGAGCTCGATCACGGCCATGTCGATCGCACCCTGGTGGTGCGGGGTCATCATCGCGACGAAATCGCGATCGATATCGCCGCTCGGCTTGGCGGCCATGTCGTTCATCATCTTGGTCATCGCGGCATCGTTTTCCGCGAGGAAGACGCTCTCATCGGCCGTCTGCGCGGTCGAGGCCGGTTGGTGCGCCTCTTGCGCGAGGGCTACCGGGGAAAAGACAACGGCAAACAGCACACGCGCGCCGAGCAGCGCGGCACCGATGCCTAGCCTAAAGAATCGCAGGATCATCACGTTCACCCTCATAGTTGGCTGGCACGGGTGGGACGCGAGGCGACGAATTCTATTCCGTCGGAGGGCGAAGATTCGTGCTGATCACGAATTACTGAACGGCGGAATAAATTCTGCGGCCCCGCGCCGCGGTTTGCGATCTGGAAGCGTCTGGTTATAAGAGGGAATTCCGGTTCCGCTCGGCCGGTTCCTCGATCCTCGCTGCGCAATCGCACGCGCCAACAAGGCCAAGATGTCCGCCAAGATCGATCCAATCACCCGCTCCGTGGTCCAGCACCGCCTGTCGTCGATCGTGAAGGAGATGGGCGAAGCCATGCTTCGCACCTCCTATTCGCAGATCCTCAATTCCAGCCGCGATTTTTCGCTGGCGATCTGCGACACCGGGGGGCGACTGATCGCGCAGGCCGACCATATTCCGGTTCACGTCGGCGCCTTGCCGTGGGCGACGCTCGCGGTCGAGGAGCGCTTCAAGGACGTCGCGCCCGGCGACGTCATCCTGCTCAACGATCCCTATCATGGCGGCAGCCATCTGCCTGATCTCACCGCCTTCGTGCCGGTGTTCGACGGCGGCAAGCGGCTTCTGTGGACCATCGTGCGCGCGCATCAGAGCGACATCGGCGGCGCCACGCATGGCGCCTACAATCCGGCCGCGACCGAGATCTATCAGGAAGGCATTCGGATTCCGCCGATCAAGCTCTACGAGGCCGGCAAGCCGCGCGAGGATCTGCTCGACCTGCTGGCTTTGAACATCCGCAACCCCAGGGAATTCCGCGGCGACCTCGCGGCGATGCTGGGCGCCGCGCATCTCGGCGAGCGCCGTGTGTCAAAGCTGTTCAGCGAATTCGGCGCGGAGACGGTCGAGGCCGCGATCGAGGCCATTCTTGATGCCACCGAGCAGCAGACCCGCGACGTGGTGTCCACATGGAAGGACGGCGTGTTCTATGGTGAGGCTTTGCTCGACGACGACGGGCACGGCCGCACCGACATCAAGATCGCGGCCAAGGTGACCAAAAAGGGCAGCGACATCGAAGTCGATCTCACCGGCTCCGATCCGCAGTCGACGAGTTTTGTCAACTCGTCGCACGCCAACATGCAGGCCGCGGTCGCGATGGCCTTTGCCTATCTGATCGACGCCGATATCCCGAAGAACACCGGCGCGCTGCGGCCGCTGAAGGTGGTGGCGAAGCAGGGTACCATCGTGTGGGCCGATCCCGGCCGCCCCGTGACGCTGTGCACCAGCCATCCTTCCAACGAGATCGTCGAAGCCATCATCAAGGCGATGTCGGCCTCCTGTCCGGATCGCGTGATGGGCGGATGGGGTCGTAGATTCCGCATCGCGATCCAGGGCGAGGATCCGCGCAACGGACGCAATTTCATCTGGCACATGTTCCAGGCGCGGCCCGGCGGCGGCGCATCGCCGGGCGGCGACGGCTATTCCTCGATCGGCGAGTGGCACTCGGTCGGCGGGCTCAAATTCGGCAGCATCGAGGTCGCCGAGGTGCGCTTTCCGCTGCATTTCCGCCAGCACGAGTTCCGGCCGGATTCCGGCGGCGACGGCCAGCACCGCGGCGGGCTCGGTGTCGCGCTCGACATGGTGCTGGAGACGGCAAAGCCCGCCAAGGGCAACACCGCCGGCGACGGCGCGCGCCACGGCCCCTGCGGCATGCTCGGCGGCAAGGATGGCGAACCGCATCACTATCGCCTCCTGTCGGAAGGCCGCGCGCCGCGCGTGCTGAAGACGAAGGAGGTCGGCATCGAGTTGCGCCCGGGCGATTGTCTCGAGATCCGCTCGTCCGGCGGCGGCGGCTGGGGCCCGCCCGAGAAGCGAACGGCGGAGGCGAGGGCGCGCGACGTCGCGCAAGGTCTGGTTTCGAAGGCGGTATAGGGCAGCGATGTACACGATTGGGGTTGACGTCGGCGGCACCTACACCGACCTGGTTGCGACGGATCAAACCGGGCGCACTGTTTTCGCGAAATCACCGTCCACGCCGGCCGATCAGTCAATCGGCGTCATGGCGGGACTTGAAGAACTGGCGCGCCGCCTCGGCGTCACCCGCGCGGCGATGCTCGCGGCGACCGATCGTCTGGTGCACGGCACGACGGTTGCGACCAATGCGCTGCTCGAGCGCAAGGGCGCCAGGGTCGCGCTGCTGACCACCGAGGGCCATCGCGACGTCGTCGAGATGCGCGAGGGGCTGAAGCCGGATCGCTACGATCTGCGCACGCCGCCGCCCGAGCCGCTGGTGCCGCGCGAGCGCCGCTTTGGCGTTCGCGAGCGGCTGAAGGCCGACGGCGGCGCGGCGGTGGCGCTGGATGCCACAGCGCTCGGCGACGTCATCGCCGAGGTGAAACGGTCCGGCGCGAACTCAATCGCGGTCTGCTTCCTGCACGCCTATCTCAACCCCGCGCATGAGCTCGCCGCGGTCGAGCGGCTGGCGAAGGAGCTGCCCGATGTCAGCGTGTCGCGCTCGAGCGACGTGCTGCCGCAGATCAAGGAATATGAGCGCGTCTCGACCACGATCGTGAACGCCTATGTCGCGCCGACCGTGCGGCGCTATCTCACCAATCTGGAGCGCAGCCTGCATGAGGCAGGTTTCAAAGGCTCGCTGTTCGTCGTGCTGTCGCATGGCGGCATGGAGCCGGTGGAGGAAGCCTCGCGGCTCGCCGCGGGCACCGTGCTGTCGGGCCCGGCCGGCGGCATCTCCGGCAGCCGCCGCTGTGCCGAGATGCTCGGGATTCCCGATCTCGTGCCGTTCGACATGGGCGGCACCTCGACCGATATCTCGCTGATAGCCAATGGCGAGGCCTCGCTGTCCGCCGACGGCATGCTGGCCGGCCAGCGCATCGCATTGCGCAGCCTCGACATCGCCAGCATCGCGGCTGGCGGCGGCTCGATCGCCGGTGTCGACGGCGGCCGCACGCTGCGGGTCGGGCCTGAGAGCGCGGGCTCGGTGCCCGGCCCGGCGTGCTACGGCAATGGCGGCCTAGCTGCCACCGTCACCGATGCCAATGTCGTGCTCGGCTATCTCGATGCCGCAGCCTTCATGGGCGGCGCGCGGCCGCTCGATCGTGCGGCAGCGGAGGCTGCGGTGGACCAGATCGCGCAGGCGCTCGAGTTGTCGCGGATCGAGGCGGCCGCGGGCATCTACAAGATGATCAATCTGAAGATGGCCGACGGCATCCGCCTGATGACGCTGCGCCGCGGCGTCGATCCCCGCAAATTCGCGCTGCTCAGCTTCGGCGGCGCGGCCGGCATGCATGCCGCCGAAGTCGCGCGCGAGCTCGAGATCAAGCGCATCATCGTGCCGACGGTCGCTTCCGTGCTGTCGGCCTGGGGCATGCTGACCAGCGATCTGCGCTACGAGGTCAGCCGCACCCATTACGGCACGGGACGGATCTCCGCCGATGAGGTGAGGGCATTGTTCGCCGCGCTGGAGGAGCAGGCCGCCGGCCGGCTGCGCGACTGGTTCAAGGGCGACATCGCAATCGAGCGTTCGGCCGAGATGCGCTATGGCGAGCAGGTGTTCGAGATCGACGTGCCGCTCGGCGACCTCGATCTCGGCGCCGCGGACCTCGTGGCGCAGATCGAGGAGCGCTTCCATCGCCGCCACGAGGAACTCTACACCTATGCCTCGCGCGGGCAGGAGGTGGTGTTCGTCAACGCCCGTGTCGCCGCGGTCGGCAAGGTGGCGCGCGGCGGCGGCGATGTCGGCGAGGCCGCGTCGGCCGCACCCTGCGCGCCGCGCGGCAAGCGGCAGGCCTGGCTCGGCGCCTGGCGCGAGGTGCCGGTCTACGCGCTCGACGATCTCAAGCCGGGCCACGCGCTGGCCGGTCCCGCGATCATTGAAGCCGAAACCACGACGGTTCTGGTCGACAGCGGCGACCGCGTCGCGGTCAACCCGCTGGGCTGGCTGGACATAACATTGCGCTGAGGCTCGCCCTCGCCATCAACATTTCATTTTCCCGGCATTGGCTTGGGCGATAAGGTCGCGTCCTCGGGAGGGAGCGCCGGCCTGCTGCCGGCGTTGTGGCGATGTTGATGCAAACAAAAAGACAAACCATGCTTTCGATCGTCCTCGTCCTTGCAGCGATGCTCGCGGCGTCGCCATTGCGTGCGCAGCAAGCGCCCGAAGCGAAGACGGACAACGAGATCCGCGTCGGCAATGTCATGCCGTACACGGGACCGCTCGCGGCGTTCGCGACCATCGGACGGGCGGAAGCCGCCTATTTCGACATGATCAACGAGCATGGCGGCATCAATGGCCGCAAGGTCAGGTTCATCTCGGTCGATGACAGCTCCAATCCCAAGACCGCGATCGAGCAGACCCGCGATCTCGTCGAGAAGCAGGACGTGCTGTTGATGTTCGGCTCGTTCGGCACGCCGAGTAATCTCGCCGTCCGGAAGTACCTCAACGAGAAGAATATCCCGCAGCTGTTCGTCGCCTCCGGCGACGAGGAGTGGGCGCATCCGAAAACCTTTCCCTGGACCATGGGCTGGCAGCCGACCTTCCGCGCCGAGGGCCGGATCTACGCCAACTACATCCAGGCCGCCTATCCCTCGCGCAAGATCGCGGTGCTGTGGCAGAACGACCAGTTCGGCCGCGATCTGTTCCGGGGATTGCAGGAAGGGCTCGGCGACACCGCCGGCATGATCGTCGCCGATCTCGCTTTCGACGCGTCGGAGACCGCAATCCAGAACCAGATCGGAGTCCTGAAAGGCTCCGGCGCCGACATCCTGGTGTTCGACGGTGCGCCGGCGATCGCGGCGCGCGCGATCCGCGCTGCGGCGGACCTCGACTGGCATCCGGTGTTCATCCTCGACAATGCATCGGCTTCGATCGCCAGCGCGTTGCGGCCGGCGGGCCTGCAGAATTCGCTCGGCGTGATCTCGACCTCGTTCCTGAAGGACGCCGGCGATGCCTCCTGGAAGAACGATCCGCAGATCAAGGCGTGGGACGCCTTCATGGACAAGTACTATCCCGACGGCGACAAGGACGACATCTACGCCGTGTTCGGCTATGCCGCCGCCGACACGCTGATGCAGGTGCTGCGCCAGTGCGGCGACGACCTGTCGCGCGAGAACATCATGCGGCAGGCCGCCTCGCTGAAGGACTATCAGAGCCCGATCGCGCTGCCCGGGATCGTGATCAACACCGGACCGAAGGATTTCCGCCCGATCAAGCAGATGCGGCTGGTGCAGTTCGACGGCAACGCCTGGCAGCCGATCGGCGACGTGATCGAGAGCGCGTTCACGCCGGTGCGGGAGGATAATTGAGGTCGCTCTACTCTACGACCGTCACCCTGAGGAGCGCGGAACGCGCGTCTCGAAGGGTCGACGGCCCAGCTGGTGGCCGTGCATCCTTCGAGACGCGCTGCGCGCTCCTCAGGATGACGGTTAGGCAGCCCGCTCCCTCAGCCGCCGCCTACTTCTTCAGCCCGTAATTCAGCAGCCCGCCCTTGTTCTGCGGCGGATGGGCGCGCAGGCCTTCCTCGTTCGGCTCGGTGCCCCAGCCCGGGCGATCGGGGATCACGAGATGGCCGTCGACGAACTCCGGCACGTGGGTGAACAGCTCGTGGTCCCAGGCCAGCCGATCGATGTCGGTTTCCATGATGCGCAGGTTCGGCACCGCCGCGCAGAAATGTGCGTTCATCATGGTGCAGAGATGGCCGTAGAAATTGTGCGGTGCGACGTTGACCTCGAAATGCTCGGCGGCCGCGGCGATCTTCATCGACTGCCAGACGCCGTTCCACGGCGTGTCGATGATCGCGACATCCATCGCCTGCTCGGTGAAATAGGGCAGGAACTCGCGCAGGCCAAGCAGCGTCTCGCAGGACGAGATCGGGTGGTGGCTCTGGCGGCGGATAAGCCCAAGCGCCTGCGGGTTGAAGGTGTCGATCTCGACCCAGAACATGTCCATCTTCTCGATGGCGCGCAGGATCTTGAGGTAGCCTTCGGTCTTGGCGTTGAAGTTGAGGTCGAGCAGGAGATCGACATCCGGCCCCGCGCCGTCGCGGATCGCCTCCAGATGCATGCAGAGATTGCGCAGCACGGTGCGATCGACATTGATCTCGGGCTGGAACGGCGAGCCGAAGCCGGGGCGCCAGCCTTGCGGCTTGCCATCCGTGTAGACGAAGATGTTGGTCTTCATCGCCGAGAATTTCTTCTCGCGCACCTCGGCCCCGATCGCCTTGACGCCGTCGAGATCGGTGATTGCAGGCTTGTACCAATCCGGATGATTGATGCGCCAGGTCGCGCAATGCGACCAGTAGACCCGCACGCGGTCGCGAATCTTGCCGCCGAGCAGGTCGTAGCAGGGCACGCCGAGCGCCTTGGCCTTGACGTCGAGCAGCGCGTTCTCGATCGCCCCAAGCGCCAGCGCCACCACGCCGCCGGCGGCGGGGCGCGTCGCGGCGAACAGCTCGACATAGATCCGCTCGTGCTCGAAGGCGTTCTTGCCGACCACGCGCGCCGACAGCCGCTCGATCGCCGCCGTCACGCCGGGGGCGCCAAAGCCCTCGTCATATTCGCTCCAGCCGACCAGCCCGTCCGTGGTCGTCACCTTGACGAAATGATAATTCCGCCAGCCGGCATCGCAGGCGAGCGTCTCGACGCTTTTGATTGTGGTGGACTTGCTCATGGTTTCCTGCCCGCCGTTTGTTGGTGTTGAAGAGAGCACAATAGCGGATCGAGCAATGCGTCAACCGCACGGCGGCAGACCGTCAGCGCACGCTTGTCGCAAAGTGCTGCGGCAATCCCGTGAATTCCGTCAAGCGGAAGAAAATTCCACTTGCATCACACAGTCGGCGCGGCTTCAAGTTCAGGCAACAAGAAACTGAATCAGCCGATGGCATCGGCTGGTCATTTTGTCGCGAGGAAGCGTGATGGGCGCGTTGTCGCATCTGCGGATAGTCGAGATCGGAAGTGCGGCGGCGACGAGCTATTGCGCGCGGCTGTTCGCTGATTTCGGCGCCGATGTGCAGAAGGTCGAGCCGCCCGCAGGCGATCCGCTTCGCCGCGCGGCGCCGCTGACGCCGCAGGGGCACAGCGCGTGGTTTGGGTTTCTCAATTTCAACAAGTCGAGCGTTGTGCTCGACCAGAGCGAGGCGAGCGCCACGTCGCGCCTGCGTGAGCTGATTGCCGGTTGCGACATCCTGCTCGATGGGCGCGGCATCGATGCGGCCAATTGTCCCGCCGTCGATCTCGATGCGATCAAGCGAACCAATCCAGGCCTGATCCATCTCGACCTCGCCTGGTTCGGCGACCGCGGTCCCTATGCCAATTTCGCGGCGACCGACTCCACTATTCGCGCGCTGACCGGGCTTGTGAAGCTGGTCGGACCCGAGCAGGGGCCGCCGATGCACGCGCCGGATTTCCAGACCGGGATACTCGGCGGGCTGTGGGGCTTCATCGCGGCCGCCTCGTCGGTGCTCGGCCGCATGCAGGATGGGCGCGGGCGCAGCAGCCATCTCAGCCTGTTCGAGGCCTCTATCGCCGTCACCGAATACATCATGTTCGAGGCGTTCCAGCGCGGCGACATCATGCGGCGGATCGGCGTTAACCGGTTTTGGCCGACCTTTCCGGTCGGCATCTACGAGACCAAGCAGGGCTGGCTCGGCGTCACCACGGTGACTCCGGCGCAGTGGCGCGCGTTCTGCGAGATGCTTGATCTCACCGATCTGCGCGATGATCCGACATTGGTCATGGGTGTCGACCGGCTGCAACGCGTCGCCGAGATCGAAGGCAAGATCCTGCCGAAGCTGAAGCAGCGCACCGCGCAGGAATGGTTTGCCGAGGGTCTCAAGCGCAAGATCCCGATCGTGCCGGTGCCGGAGATCGCGGATCTCATCGCCGACGAAGAGAAGCGCGCCCGCGGCGCCATCGTTCCGATCGCGGTCAGCGAGGAGACCGGCTTTTCCGCCGGTACCATGCAACGATTGACGGGAACGCCGCCGCTGCGCGGTGGCCGCGTGCCCGATCTCGGCGAGCAGCAGGCAAGGCCCGAGGCCGTGCCGCCTTTGCCGGTGCCGAAGCCGGCTCCGACCGATCGCCTGCCGCTTGAGGGCATCCGCGTCGTCGACTTCTCGATGGGCTGGGCCGGGCCGATCTGCACCCGCACGCTCGCCGATCTCGGCGCCGACGTCATCAAGATCGAGGCGACCCAGTATCCTGACTGGTGGCGCGGCGTCGACCGCCGCCCGGCCTATGTGCTGGAGCAGATGTACGAGAAGTCGGTGCGCTACTGCATCATGAACCGCAACAAGCGCGGCATCACGCTCGATCTGACCCGGCCGAAGGGGCTTGCACTGGCAAAACGCCTGCTCGCCGATGCCGACCTCGTGGTCGACAATTATTCGGTCGAGGTGCTGCCCAAGCTCGGTCTCGGCTACGACGTGCTGAGCAAGATCAATCCGAAGCTCGTGATGATGTCGATGTCGGCATTCGGCGCCGGCAGCGTGCATCGCGACTGCCGCGCTTACGGCTCGACCCTGGAGCAGGGCTCCGGCCTGCCAAGCGTGGTCGGCGATCCCGGCGGCCCGCCGGTCATGAGCCACACGGCGTTCGGCGATGCCGTCGGCGGCCTCAACGGCGCTGCCGCGGTGCTGACGGCGCTGATCCACGCCAGGCTGACGGGGTACGGTCAGTTCATCGATCTCGCGCAGATCGAATGCATGATGCCGTTTGCCGCGCCCTGGATCGTCGCGCATTCGATCGACGGCAAGCCACCCGCGAAATACGGCAACCGCCATCCGGACTTCGTGCCGCACGGCTGCTTTCGTTGCTATGGCGAGGACGACTGGATCGTGGTCGCGGTGTCCGATGACGCGATGTGGCCGAGACTCGCGCGGCTGCTCGGCCGCGAGGACTGGGCGACGGACGAGACGCTTAAGGCGGCCGCGGGCCGGCGCGCCATCGAGGCCGAGATCGAGGCTGCGATCTCGGTATGGACCTCGGTACGCGATCCCGACACGGCGATGAGGGTGCTGCAGGCTGAAGGGATCGCATCCGGCGTGGCGCGGCTGCCGATCGATCTCCTGCAGGACCCGCAGCTCCACGCCCGCGGCTTCATCCAGCAGGTCGATCGCGCCTTCATCGGCAAGCATCCGCAGCCGTCGATGCCGTTCCGCGAGGGCGATGCACCGTTTGCGATCCGCTCGGTGCCGCCGACGCTCGGCGAGCACAACCGCGAGATCCTGTCCGGCATGCTCGGCCTCTCCGACGCCGAGCTTGAGGAGCTCACCCGCGAGGGCATTATCGGCACCGCGATGCTGATGGAGGAGCAGCTGGTGAAAGAGAAGAAGCGGGCGGCGGGTTGATGGAGGCAGGCCAGCCGGCACAGCGCAAGGCGGAGGTTGCACGCGACGGCGCGCGGCCGCTGCTGTCCGTGCGCGGGCTCGGCATCCGCTTCAAGACCGCGCAGGGCATCTGGCAGGCGACGCGGCGGATCGATTTCGACATCGCGCCCGGCGAGCGCGTCGGCATCGTCGGCGAGAGCGGCTGCGGCAAGACCATCACCGGCCTGTCGATCCTGCGCCTCTTGCCGGGCAATTTTGCCGGGCTCGACGGCAGGATCCTGTTCGACGGCATCGATCTCGCCTCCTGCAGCGCGCGGCAGATGCGGGCGATCCGAGGCAAGCGGATCGCGATGATCTTCCAGGAGCCGATGAGCGCGCTCGATCCGGTCTTCACCGTCGGTCACCAGATCGCGGAGACGCTGCGCGTCCATACCGATGTCAGCTACGAGGAAGCGCGTGCCAAAACGCTGGAGATGCTCCGCCGCGTCGGCATCGCTTCGCCGGAGCGGCGGATCGACGACTATCCGCACCAGCTCTCCGGCGGCATGCGCCAGCGCGTGATGATCGCGGCGAGCCTGATCTGCGGCCCGCAGCTGCTGATCGCGGACGAGCCGACCACCGCGCTTGACGTCACCGTGCAGGCGCAGATCCTCGAGCTGCTGCGCGACATCAGCGAGACCTCGAAGACCGCGCTGATGCTGATCACCCATGATCTCAGCGTCGTCGCCGAGACCTGCACGCGGATGATCACGATGTATGCCGGCGAGGTGATCGAGGACGCCACCGTCGACGAGGCGCTGGTGCGGCCGCTGCATCCCTATACATCGGGGCTGTTGCGCTCGCTGCCGCATCTGAGCCCGCGCCACGGCCGGTTGCCGTCGATCCCGGGCCGTGTGCCGTCGATCGCGGAGATGCCGGCCGGCTGCCGCTTCCGTGCCCGCTGCGCCCATGCCGCCAAGGGCTGCGAGGCGGAGCAGACGCTGCAGGATGCCGGTGGCGGCCGCAAGGTGCGCTGCTGGCGCTTTGCCGAGCTCAATCTGCCGGGCGCGCTGCATCCGCCCGATACGCCGGCTGCTGCGAAGGTCGCGACGCAATGACCGCAGCATCTGCTGAACAGCGCGACGAGCCCATCGTATCGGTACGCGACCTCCAGGTCCGCTTCCAGACCTCGGACCGGCGCGCCACCGTGAAGGCGGTCGATGGCGTCAATTTCGACGTCCGCCGCGGCGAGACGTTTGGCATCATCGGCGAATCCGGATCGGGCAAGACCACGATCGGTCGCGCGCTGGTGTTTCTGCTGAAGCCGAGCGCCGGTGCCATCCTGCATGACAGCATCGACCCGCTGGCGCTGCCGCGCCAAAAATTCCAGCGCCATCGCCGCGACTATCAGATCATCTTCCAGGATCCGAACGCCGCGCTGAATCCGCGCATGACGATCCTGGCCTCGGTGCTGGAGCCGCTGGAGCTTGCCCGCGTGGGAAGCCGCGTCGAGCGCGAGCGCCAGGCGCGGGAGGCGCTGGAGCGCGTCGGCCTGCCGCAGGAATTCGGCGAACGCTATCCGCACCAGCTGTCCGGCGGCCAGAAGCAGCGCGTCGTGATCGCCCGCGCGCTGACGCTCAAGCCGAAGCTGATCGTCTGCGACGAGGTGGTGGCCGCGCTCGACATGTCGATCCGCGGCGACGTGCTCAACCTGTTTGCCGATCTGCAGCGCGACCTCGGGCTGACCTATGTCTTCATCACCCATGATCTCGCCGTGGTCTCGCATATCAGCGAGCGCGTCGCGGTGATGTATCTCGGCCGGTTCGTCGAGCTCGGGCCGACCGAGGAGGTCGCCGAGCGGCCGCTGCACCCCTACACCATCGCATTGCTGTCGGCCGAGCCGCGGCCGCTGCCCTCGTCGATGCGCGAGGCGCAGCGGATCGTGCTGCAGGGCGAGGTGCCGAGCCCGATCGATCCGCCGTCGGGCTGCCGCTTTCGCACCCGATGCCCGCACGCGCAGCCGCTCTGCACCGATCGCGTGCCGGAGTGGCGCGAGCTGAAACCCGATCACTGGGTGGCCTGCCATTTCGCCGACCGCCCGAATTTTTCGAACAACTAGAGCATGATCCGGAAAAGTGTGAAGCGGTTTTCCGACAAGATCATGCTCCAAACCAAACTGGAGACAACGCCATGACGATGACGACACGACGCGAGGCCATGGCGCTGATCTCGGGCGCGCTCGCCGGCACCGCGCTCGGCGGCAGCGCGTTTGCGCAAGCTGCGCCGAAGAAGGGCGGCACCTTGCGGATATCAGCGCCGGCCAATCCGTCGAGCCTCGATCCGGCAACCGGCGGCGCCGGCTCCGACCACGCTTTCCTGTTCACGATGTACGACACGTTGGTCGAATGGGATTTCGAGACGCTGAAGCCGAAGCCGGGGCTCGCCGAGAGCTGGAAGTTCACCGATCCCAATACGCTGGTGCTCAACATCCGCTCAGGCGTCAGCTTCCATGACGGCACCCCGCTCGATGCCGAGGCGGTGAAGTTCAACCTCGATCGCAACCGGAGCGATGCCAAGTCGAACATCAAGGCCGACCTGCTCTCGGTCGCCTCGGTCGAGGTCACCGGCCCGCAGCAGGTGACCTTGAAGTTGAAGGCGCCGGACACCGCGCTGCCCGGCATCCTCTCCGATCGCGCCGGCATGATGGTGTCGCCGACGGCGCTGAGGGCGGCCGAGGGCGGCGTCGTGACCCGCAAGCCGGTCGGCGCCGGCGCCTATGCCTTCGTGAGCTGGGCCGACGGCGAGAAGATCGTGGTCAAGCGCAACGAGAAATACTGGAAGCCGGACCGGCCTTGGCCGGACGGCATCGAGTTCTCGATCATTCCCGAACTCACCACCGGCGCCCGCTCGGTCACCGCCGGGCAGAACGACCTGATCTATCAATTGCCGCCGCGGCAGAAGGCGATCATCGAGCGCGCCTCCAGCGTCAAGGTGGTGCACGGTCCGACGCTCTACGTGCTCCAGATTTTCCTCAACTGGGCCAAGCCGCCGTTCGACAACGTCAAGGTTCGCCAGGCGCTCAACTTCGCGATCGATCGCGAGTCCTTCGTCAAGGCCGCGCTCGCCGGCCTCGCGGAGCCTGCCTACATGAACCTGCCGAAAGCGCATTGGGCCTATGATGCCGAGGTCGCCAAACTCTATCCCTACGATCCCGACAAGGCACGCAAGCTGCTCGCCGAGGCCGGCTTCAAGGAGGGCACTCCGATCGAGCTCGGCGGCTATCCGGACCAGGATTCGGTGCAGCGTCAGGAGATCCTGATCGAGCAGTTGCGCAAGGCCGGCATGAATGTGCGCTTCGTCAATGCCCCGATCGCGGAGGCCTCTGCTGCGTTCTTCGGTCCGGAGAAGAAGGAGGCCGGGCTGCTCTCGGCCTGGACCGGACGCCCCGACCCGAGCCTGACCTATTCTTTGATGTTCACCAAGGACGCCTATTACAATGGCGGCCGTGCGCCGGTGCCTCCGGAGCTCGAAGCCGCGATCAAGGAATCGCGCGCGTCGGAAGATATCGAGGTCAGGCGCAAGGCCTTCTCCATTGTGCAGCGGCTGGTGATGGAGAACGCCTTCGTCGTGCCGCTGGCGTTCCAGTTCGAGCTGGTCGCCATGAACAAGAAGGTGCAGGGCTATCGGCCCAATCTGCTTGGCAAGCCGAAATACGACGACGTCTGGCTCGAAGGCTGAACCATGGCACGACGGTCTCCAGTCAAGGTCATCGGCAGCCGCCTGGTGCAGGCGCTGCCCGTGATCCTGCTCGCGACCTTCATGGTGTTTGCGCTGCTCAAGCTGGTGCCCGGCGACATCGCCGTGACGCTGGCGGGCGACAACGCGACCGACGCGCGGATCACCGAGATCAGGACAATCTACGGCCTCGACCGGCCGTTCTTGGTGCAATATGGCGCCTGGCTCGGCCATGTCGCGCAGGGCGATCTCTCGCAATCGCTGTTGACCGGCGAGAAGGTCGCGGTCTCGATCGGCCGCGCCTTTCCGAACACGCTCTTGATCGTCGTGATCGCGCTGCTGCTGGCGCTGGTCACGGGGATTCCGATGGGCGTGATGGCCGCGATCAAGCCGAACGGCTGGGTCGACAAGCTGATCAGCATGATCGCTTCGCTCGGCGTGGCGGTGCCCGGCTTCTGGCTGGCGATGATCCTGGTGGCGGAGTTCTCGCTGAAGCTGAACTGGCTGCCGGCGACCGGCGCCAAATCCTTCAGCGCCTCGCCGATCGATGCGATCCGGCACGCGCTGCTGCCCGCCATCGCGATCGCGGCCTATGGCATGGCCGAGGTTGCGCGCCAGCTGCGCGGCGCCTTGCTGGAGGTGCTGTCGTCGCAATATGTCCGCACCCTGCACGCCAAGGGGCTGTCGATGTCGCGCATTCTCTGGCAGCACGGCCTGAAGAATGTCGGGGTCAATCTGCTGACCATCATCAGCCTGCTGGTCAACCGCATGCTGGCGGCGACCGTCGTGATCGAGGCGGTGTTCGCCATTCCCGGCCTCGGCAGCCTGATCGTGCGTGGTGCGATCCAGCGCGATTTCCCGATCGTGCAGGGTGTGGTCTTCACCATGGTGGTGGTGGTGATCGCGGTGAATTTGATCACCGACCTGCTGTGTGCCGCGGTCGATCCGAGGATCGAGCAATGACCGACACCGCGCTCGCTCCGCTCAAGATATCGGCCAAGCCGACCCGGCTTCGGCGTTTCCTGCGCTGGCTCGCCGGCGATCTCCGCGCCGCGCTGTCGATTCTGGTGCTAACGGTGCTCGTGATCGTGGCAATCGGCGCGCCCTGGATCGCGCCTTACGCGCCGACCGCGCAGGACGTCAACAACATGCTGGCGCCGCCGGGGCCGTTGCATCTGCTCGGCACCGACGATCTCGGCCGCGACATCTTCTCCCGCCTGATCTACGGCGCGCCGGCCACCGTCTATGCCAGCCTGCTTGCGGTCGGCGTCGCGGTCCTGATCGGGCTGCCGGTCGGCCTCATCGCCGGCTATTTCGGCGGCTGGATCGACGACATCGTCAGCCGGATCATCGACACCTTCCTGTCGTTCCCCGCCATCGTGCTGGCGATCGCGGTCACCGGCGCGCTCGGCATTGGGCTTACCAACGGCATGATCGCGATCGGCATCACGATGTTTCCGGCGCTGGCGCGCATCGTTCGCGCCCGAACGCTGATCGTGCGGCAGGAGCTCTATGTCGACGCGTCGAGGGGCTTTGGCGCGCCGACCTGGCATGTGCTGTGGCGCCACGTACTGCCGAACACGCTGCAGCCGGTCATCGTGCAGGTGACGCTGCTGCTCGCCGCGGCGCTCCTGGCCGAAGCCAGCCTGTCGTTCCTCGGCCTCGGCATCCAGCCACCGGACCCGAGCTGGGGCGCCATGCTGGCGCGCGCCTATCAATATATGGAAATCGCGCCGGAGCAGATGTATGCGCCGGGCCTTGCCATTCTCGTCGTCTCCCTGGCGTTCAACGCGCTGGGGGAATCCTTGCGTGTCGTGCTCGATCCGACCATGAAGGATCGTTGATCTCAGGTGGAACCGTTATGTCGTTCAAGAAACTGCTGATTGCCAACCGCGGTGAGATCGCGATCCGCATCGCCCGTGCCGCGGCCGAGAGCGGCATCGCGACGGTCGCGATCTATCCCGCCGACGATGCCGCCTCGCTGCATGTCCGATCCGCCGATGCGAGCCACGAGATCCCCGGGCGCGGCGCGCGGGCGTATCTCGATATCGAGGCAGTGATAGCGGCAGCCAAGGCTGCAGGTTGCGACGCGCTGCATCCGGGCTATGGCTTCCTCAGCGAGAACACAGAGCTGGCGCGGCGCTGCGCCGAGGAGAAGATCACCTTCGTCGGCCCGTCGCCGGAGGCGCTCGATCTGTTCGGCGACAAGGCCAAGGCAAAGGCATTGGCGAAGAAATGCGGCGTGCCTGTTATCGCCGGTACGTCCGGTGCAACGACACTCGACGAGGCAAAAGCCTTCTTCACCTCGCTCGGCACGAATGCTGCCGTGATGGTCAAGGCGATCGCGGGCGGCGGCGGGCGCGGCATGCGCGTTGTGGAGGACGCGGCCAAGCTTGAGGAGGCCTATGCGCGCTGCCAGTCGGAGGCCAAGGCGGCGTTCGGCAACGACGCGGTCTATGTCGAGCGGCTGATCCGCAAGGCGCGCCATATCGAGGTGCAGATCATCGGCGACCGTCACGGCGCCATTAGCCATCTCTGGGAGCGCGAATGCACCATCCAGCGCCGCAACCAGAAGCTGATCGAGGTGGCGCCGAGCCCGTCATTAAGTGAGAGCCTGCGCGCGCGCATCATCGAGGCGGCAAAGCAGCTCGCCTCCGCCGCGCGCTACGACAATCTCGGCACCTTCGAATTTCTTGTCGATGACGAGGCCGGTGAGGGCGAGGGCGCCTTCGCCTTCATCGAGGCCAATCCGCGGCTCCAGGTCGAGCACACCGTCACCGAGGCGGTGCTCGGCATCGACCTGGTACGTTCGCAGCTCGCGGTCGCCGCCGGCGCCACGCTGGCCTCGCTCGGGTTGGCGCAGGCGGCGGTGCCGCTGCCGCGCGGCTATGCCATGCAGCTGCGCGTCAACATGGAGGTGATGGACGAGAAGGGCGTGACGAAGCCGACCGGCGGCACGCTCAGCGTGTTCGACCTGCCATCCGGCCCCGGCGTCCGCGTCGATACGTTCGGTTATTCGGGCTATCGGACCAGCGCCGCGTTCGACTCGCTGCTGGCAAAGGTCATCGTGCATTCGCCGAGCCAAAAATGGACTGACGTGGTGCATAAGGCGTCGCGCACCTTGCGCGAATTCCGGATCGGTGGCGTCGCCACCAACATCTCGTTCCTCGGCGCGATCCTGGCGCACCAGAGCTTTGCCCGGAACAAGATCAGCACCAATTTCATCGATTCCCATGTCGCGGCGCTGGTCGGCGCGGCCAGCGATCTCGCCGCACCCTTGATCGACGTGAGCGAGGCGGCCACGACCAGGTCCGTCGCCACCGAGGCGGCGCCCGAGGGATCGCTGCCCGTGCCGGCGCCGTTGCAGGGCACCATCGTGGCGATCGAGGTCGCCGAAGGCGATCTGGTCCGTCCAGGCCAGCAGATCGCGGTGCTGGAATCGATGAAGATGGAGCATCTCGTCACCGCGCCGCATGGCGGCCGGGTGACCAAGATCGCCGGTGGCCCCGGCGTCACCCTGATGCATGGCGAGCCGATCCTGTTCCTCGAGCCCGCGGAAGTCGATGGTCATACCGCGGCGGAAGAGGCCGCGATCGATCTCGATCACATCCGCCCCGACCTTGCCGAACTGATCGCGCGCAAGGCGATCACGCTGGACGAGAATCGCCCGGCGTCGGTCGAGCGCCGCCGCAAGACCAACCAGCGTACCGCGCGCGAGAACATCGCGCAGCTGGTCGATGAGGGTTCGTTCGTCGAATACGGCTCGCTTGCGATCGCGGCACAGCGCCGCCGCCGCAAGGTCGAGGATCTTATCAAGAACACGCCGGCTGATGGCCTGATCGCGGGCGTCGCCACCGTCAACGCCAGGGATTTCGGCGCGGATGGCGCACGCTGCATGGTGATCTCCTACGACTATACCGTGCTCGCCGGCACCCAGGGCCATATGAACCACAAGAAGATCGACCGCATGCTCGGTCTCGCCGAGCAGTGGCGCATGCCGCTGGTGTTCTATGCCGAGGGCGGCGGCGGCCGGCCCGGCGATACCGACCGGCTCGGCATGACTGGGCTCGACGGCCCGTCCTTCGTGCAGTTCGCCAAGCTGTCCGGGCTCGTGCCCGTGGTCGGCGTGGTCTCGGGCTACTGCTTCGCCGGCAACGCCGCAATGCTCGGCGTCTGCGACGTCATCATCGCGACGAAAAACGCCTCGATCGGCATGGGCGGTCCGGCGATGATCGAAGGTGGCGGGCTTGGGGTCTATCATCCGGCCGAGGTCGGCCCTGTTACGTTCCAGTCGCCGAACGGCGTGATCGACATCCTGGTCGAGGACGAGGAAGAGGCGACGACGGTTGCGCAGAAATATCTGTCCTACTTCCAGGGTGCGGTTGCGGACTGGAAAGCGCCGGACCAGCGGCTGCTGCGCCGCGCGATCCCGGAAAATCGCTTAAGGGTCTACGACATCCGTAGCGTGATCGACCTGATCGCCGACGAGGGCTCGGTGCTGGAGATCCGGCGCGATTTCGGCGTCGGCATGATCACGGCGTTCATCCGCATCGAGGGCAAGCCGTTCGGCCTGATCGCCAACAATCCAAAGCATCTCGGCGGCGCGATCGATGCCGCGGCCGGCGACAAGGCCGCGCGATTCATGCAGCTGTGCGATGCCTTCGACATCCCGATCGTCTCGCTGTGCGACACGCCGGGCTTCATGGTCGGTCCCGAGGCCGAGAAGACCGCGATCGTGCGCCATGTCGCACGGATGTTCGTCACCGGCGCCAGCATCACTGTGCCGCTGTTCGGCGTCGTGCTGCGCAAGGGCTATGGTCTCGGCGCGCAATCGATGATCGGCGGCGGCTTCCACGCCTCGTTCTTCACGGTGGCGTGGCCGACCGGCGAATTCGGCGGCATGGGCCTGGAGGGCTATGTCCGCCTCGGCTTCCGCAAGGAGATGGAGGCGATCGCGGACCCGGTGGAGCGCGAGAAGTACTTCCAGACCAAGGTCGCCGAGCTCTACGCCAACGGCAAGGCAGTCTCGATCGCCTCGGTGCTCGAGATCGACGAGGTGATCGATCCCGCCGATACCAGGCATTGGATCATGGCCGGCCTCCGCTCGGTCCCGAAGGTAGAGCCGCGGACGCACCGCAAGCGGCCGTGTATCGATGCGTGGTAGCGAAGTTCGATGCGTAGGATGGGGTAGAGCGAAGCGAAACCCATCAAATCCTCATCCGCGGCGCAATTGATGGGTTTCGCTGCGCTCTACCCATCCTACGGTGCTGAGTTGCTTGACGTGGCAAACCTCTTGGCATGTGACGCACGGATCGTGCGACAAACACCGTGTCGTCCTGGCGAAAGCCAGGACGCATTACCCCAAATCTCAATTGTTGCGCGATGCTGGGGCCACGATCCCGTTTATCACTGAATGCGGTGGTTATGGGTCCTGGCTTTCGCCAGGACGACGGTGGTGGATGGGGCAGGCGCCTCGCATCACCGAGAGAGCGACCCCGACCTCACCCCAACCTCAACTCCGCATACCCCTTCGCCGCCACCTCATCGCACCTTGCGCGATATGCCGGCGCGCTGCCGCTGTAGCGGGCGACGATGCGCCTCTGCTTGCCTTCGACGTTGCGGTTGATGCCGGTCATCCAGGAATCGACCTCGTTGGACAGCAGGCCGACCCCGAGCGCCTTGACGTGATCGGTCCAGCCTGAGGTGCCCTCGGGGGTGGCATCGAGGAAGGTCAGGCCGTTCGCTTTCGCAAAGCGGAGCAGGCCGGTGACCCAGTCGACGCTGTATTCGATGCTGCGCGGGATGTTGCCGAGCGCGGTGTGCGGGCCCATCAGCATCATCATGTTGGGGAAGCCATCGACCATCAGCCCGAGATAGGTCTCCGGGCCGTGCGTCCACTTCTGCTTCAGCCGTGTGCCATGCGCGCCGCGGAGATCAATGTTGTCGAAGCTGCCGGTGATGGCATCGAAGCCGGTGGCGTAGATGATGATGTCGAAGGCGTAGTCCTTGTCGCTGGTGCGGATGCCCTCGGGCGTGATCCGCTCGATCGGCGTCTCCTTCAGATCGACCAGCTCGACATTGTCGCGGTTGTAGACCTCGTAATAGAAGGTCTCGAGCGGCAGCCGCCGCGTGCCGAAGCCGTGGTTCTTCGGGATCAGCTTCTCGGCCACCGCCTGGTTCTTCACGCGCTCACGGATCTTGCGCGCGACGAAGTCGCTGATCGTCGCATTCGCCTCGCGGTCGATCAGGATATCCTTGAAGTTGCCCTGCCAGATGCCGAAGCCGCGCTCGCCATAGAGTTTCTCGTAGAACGCCTCGCGCTCGGCGTCGCTCACCTCGAACGCGCCGCGCGGGTCGGGTGTATGCACGAAGCAGGCGAAGGTCTCCTTGCAGCGCGCAAAGATCTCGGGATAGCCGGCCTTGATCTTGCGTTGCGTCTCCACGTCGATCTTGCCGTTGTGCAGCGGCGCGGCCCAGTTGGCGGTGCGCTGGAACACGGTGAGGTGGCCGACCTCGCCGGCAATGGTCTGGATGGTCTGGATGCCGGTCGCGCCGGTGCCGATCACGGCGACGCGCTTGCCGGCGAAATCGACCTTGTCCTTTGGCCAGCGCGCGGTGTGGAACGATTGGCCCTTGAAATCGTCGCGGCCCTCGATGCGCGGCAGGGTCGGGGTCGAGAGCGGGCCGATCGCGGTGATCAGGAAGCGGCAGCTATGGCGCGCGCCGCTCTCCAGCGTGACCTGCCAGCTTCGCCTGTCGTCCTGGTAGATCGCCGACGTGACGCGGCTTTCGAACTGGATGTCGCGGCGCAGATCAAACTTGTCGGCGACGTAGTTGCAGTAGCGCAAGGTCTCGGGCTGGCCGGCGAAATGCTCCGACCATTCCCATTCCTCGAGCAGCTCCTTGGAGAACGAGTAGCCGTAGGAATAGCTTTCGGAATCGAACCGCGCGCCGGGATACCGGTTCCAGTACCAGGTGCCGCCGACGCCGGTGCCGGCCTCGAACACGCGCGTCTTGAGGCCAAGCTCGCGCAGCCGGTAGAGCTGGTACATGCCGGAAAGGCCGGCGCCGATGATGATGACGTCGTAGTCCAGCGCAGCCGTCTGCGGGCTGTTGTCCTGGCGCAATGCGGCCACCTGTCGTTGCTCCCTGATGGGTTGATTGCCGGCAAGGCTAGCCGGTCTCGTAGCTGCCGACAAACCTCGAACAGCGGGGCTGCCATCGCGATTTGCCGGGTGCGCTGGCCCGCGCGCATTCCGCGCGGCGGACGGTCCGCCCCATAGCTTTACTCAGCCGCGGGATTTCCTCTATCGTCGGCTGACAAAGACGATCGCCCGGCAAGCGGCGACGGAACCTGTGGGAGTGAAGCGATGGGAGAGGCGCTGCGCAGGCCGACGTCGACAGACGTCAGTAACCCCCGGCTTTATCAGGATGACACCTGGCGGCCGCTATTCGCGCAGCTCCGCCGCGACGATCCCGTGCATTTTTGCGAGGCTTCGGCCTACGGTCCGTACTGGTCGGTGACGCGCTACGACGACATCTTTGCGGTCGAGCTGGACCACCAGAACTATTCCTCGGCCTCGGAGCTCGGCGGTATCCAGGTCGCCGACCAGCCGAAGGGGCAGGAGCGGCCGAGCTTCATCCGCATGGACCCGCCCGGCCACACCGCGCAGCGTCGCACGGTCGCGCCGATCGTGGCGCCGTCAAACCTCGCCAATTTCGATGCCTTGATCCGCAAGCGCACCACGGCCGTGCTCGACGCGCTGCCGCGCAACGAGACCTTCGACTGGGCCGAGCGGGTCTCGGTCGAACTCACCAACATGATGCTGGCGACGCTGTTCGATTTCCCCGCGGAGGACCGCGCCAAGCTGACCTGGTGGTCGGATGTCGCGATCGCCAACATCGATTCGCCTGACGCGGTGGTGCATTCGGAGGCTGAACGCACCGCCGAACTGGTGAAGATGGGAGAATATTTCCGCAAGCTATGGGATGCGCGGGTCGATGCGGCTCCGACCTTCGACCTGATCTCGATGCTGGCGCATTCCGAGGCCACTCGAAATCTGGAGCCGCGCGAGTTCATCGGCACCATCGGGCTCCTGATCGTCGGCGGCAACGACACCACACGCAACTCGATGTCGGCCGGGCTGATGGCGCTGTGCGAGAATCCCGAGCAGTTCGAACTGGTCCGCGCCCGGCGCGAGCTGATCCCGAACCTGGTGTCCGAGACTATCCGCTACCACACGCCGGTGCTGCATATGCGCCGCACCGCGCGCAACGATGTCGAGCTCGCCGGCAAGCGGATCAGCAAGGGCGACAAGGTCGTGATGTGGTACATCTCCGGCAACCGCGACGAGGACAAGATCGAGCGTGCCGATGAATTCATCATCGACCGCGCCAAGCCGCGTCAGCATCTCGCCTTCGGCGCCGGTGTCCACCGCTGCGTCGGCGACCGCCTCGCCGAGCAGCAATTACGCATCCTCTGGGAGGAGGTCTTGGCGCGCGATCTGCGTTTTGAGCTGATGGGCCCGCCGCAAAGGCTCTATTCCAATTTCATCCGCGGTATACGAAGCTTGCCGGTGAGAATCGTGAATTGAGCCGCATCACCCGTCATTGCTATCGCTCCTCGCAATGACGGAAGAAGAGACTCCAAGGAATAAGAATGAAGAACGATCCCGTTGACGTCCTGATCATCGGCGCTGGCGCCTCCGGCGCCGCGGTGGCCTGGAGCCTCGCCGACACCAAGATGCATATCCTCTGCCTCGACCAGGGCGGCTGGATGAATCCTGCTGAATATCCGAGCACCGGGCGCGACTGGGAGGCGAAATTCTACGGCGAGTGGTCGTCCAGCCCGAATGTCCGCAAGCGGCCCGAGGACTATCCGATCAACGACGACAATTCGCCGATCAAGGTCGTCAATTTCAACGCCGTCGGCGGCTCGACGGTGATGTACACCGCGCACTGGCCGCGGCTGCATCCGTCCGACTTCAAGGTGAAGACGCTCGACGGCGTCGCCGACGACTGGCC
The DNA here is from genome assembly GCF_056429065.1 of Bradyrhizobium sp. USDA3010. Lineage (NCBI taxonomy): Bacteria > Pseudomonadati > Pseudomonadota > Alphaproteobacteria > Hyphomicrobiales > Nitrobacteraceae > Bradyrhizobium > Bradyrhizobium sp. USDA3010. The sequence goes on along the minus strand of NZ_JBWJZD010000010.1, from coordinate 229,654 downwards.
GATCGATTACGACGCGCTCACCCCGTTCTTCGAGGAGAACGATCGCATGATGGGCGTCTCGGGCCTGTCGGGCGATCCGCTGTCGCCGCTCAGCCATCCGCCGATGCCGCAGCAGCCGCTCGGGCTGTCAGGCCCGCTGATCGGCAAGGCCATGAACAAGCTCGGCTGGCACTGGTGGCCGTCGGACACGACGGTTGCGACGATGGACTACGAGGGCAGGGCGCGCTGCATCAATCTCGGCCATTGCACGCCGGCCTGCGCCCAGGGCGCCAAGGCCTCGACCGACATCACCTACTGGCCGCACGCAATCCGCGCCGGGGTCGAGCTGAAGACCCATTGCCGGGTGCGCGAGATCCTGACCAACGAGCACGGCATGGCCTCCGGCGTCGTCTATTACGACAAGGATGGCGTCGAGCAATTCCAGCCGGCCGAGGTCGTCATCATCGCCTGCAACGGCGTCGGCACGCCGCGGCTGCTGCTCAACTCGGTGTCGGGAAAATTCCCGAACGGCCTCGCCAACTCGTCGGGCCTGGTCGGCAAGAACCTCATGTTCCACCCCTACGCACAGGTCTACGGCTTCGTGAAGGAGCCGACCGACTCTAACCGCGCGCCGCCGACCTGCCTGTGGAGCAAGGAGTTCTACGACACCGACCTGTCGCGCGGCTTCGTCCGCGGCTACGGCATCCAGTTCGGTCGCGGCGCCGGGCCGGTGTTCGAGGCGGTCGCGAGCGAGCAGAAGGGCATCCTGCCCTGGGGCAAGGACCATCACCGCGTCTTCCGCAAGCTCAACGGTCATCGCCTCGCGGTGTCGGCGATCTGCGAGGATCTGCCGGAGGAGCATAACCGCGTCACGCTCGATCCGGTCCTGAAGGACAGCCACGGCATTCCGGCGCCGAAGATCGACTACACGATCAGCGCGAACAGCCGGAAGATGATGGACCATGGCCTGGCGCGCGGCCGCGAGATTCTCGAGGCCGCCGGCGCCACCGACATCTGCATCAACGATCCGATCCCGTGGGGCGGCTGGCATCTGCTCGGCACCGCGCGGATGGGGACCGATCCCGCGCGCTCCGTGGTCAACGAATGGGGCCGCGCGCACGACGTGAAGAACCTCTTCATCGTCGACGGCAGCATCTTCGTCACCTCGGGTGGCGTGAACCCGACCTCCACCATCCAGGCCCTTGCGCTCTACATCGCCGACCAGATGAAGCAGCGCCTCGCCAATCTGTTCGACTGAGACCGTCAGAGACCGACATGTCCGATAGCAAGCAACTGACCGCAGCCCAGCGCGCCGATCTCCGCACCATCGCTGCGATGATCGTTCCCGAAAGTGCCGAGTACAAGGTGCCGGGGGCCGATGATGCCGTGATCCAGGCCGACATGCTCGCAACGCTCGGCCGCGACACCGCGCCGGTCGCGCAGGCGCTCGATCATCTGGCAAAGCTCGCCGGCAAGCCGCTTGCCGAGCTCGATGATGCCGGGCGCGATGCGGTGGCGCAGGCGTTTCGTGGCCGTGGCGGCGCCGCCGCGGCGACGCTCGTCCGCGTCGTGCTGCAATGCTACTACCGCGACGACCGTGTGCTGCGCTCGCTCGGGCTCGAGCCGCGCGCGCCGTTCCCGAAGGGCCACGTGCTGCCGGACGGCGACTGGTCGCTGCTCGATCCGGTCAAGGCGCGCGGCGGCACGCTGCGGCGGGCGCCCTAGGATCAGGCTGATCTGCACCGACAGCGAAGCTCCACCTCTCCCTTGGGAGAGGTCGGCGCATCGCGCCGGGTGAGGGGCTACGGTCCCTCATTGGTGTCGCGGCCCCTCACCCGATTTGCTTCGCAAATCGACCTCTCCCCGTCGGGGAGAGGTGAAGCAAGTGCGCGGCCGAGCCGTTTCGATCCAAACTCATCTTGCCCTAGCCAACCGGGCAGGTGCGGGACGTAACCACTTGCAGCGGTGGGAGCAGGTCACCATCTGAGGGGACCAAAGGATTCTCGCCATGCTGGATTTTACCTCAGATGCCGCCGGTGACAGGGCGTCACCGCGGGCGGACGATGCTGCCCAAGTTGATGACCGGGCTTTGCTGGACGCCTATTCCAATGCCGTGATCGACGTCACCGATCGTGTCGGTCCCGCCGTGGTCCGGGTCGAAACCGGGCCGAAGGTACGCAACGCGCGTGAGCGCGGCGGGCTCGGCTCGGGCATCGTGATCTCGCCCGACGGGTTCGTGCTGACCAACAGCCATGTGGTCGGATCGTCGAAGGAGATCCGCCTGCGCGACACCGAGGGCTTCGTCACCGACGCCCATGTGCTCGGCGTCGATCCCGACACCGATCTCGCGCTGCTGCGGGCCGACGGCGCGCGCGATCTGCCCTATGCCTCGCTCGGCAACTCCAAGTCCTTGCGGCGCGGCCAGCTCGTGGTCGCGATCGGCAATCCGCTCGGATTCGAATCGACGGTCACCGCCGGCGTGGTGTCGGCGCTCGGCCGCTCGATCCGCTCGGTCAGCGGGCGCACCATCGAGGATGTGATCCAGACCGACGCCGCGCTCAATCCCGGCAATTCCGGCGGGCCGCTGGTGTCGTCGAAGGGCGAGGTGATCGGGATCAACACCGCGATCATCAACGGCGCGCAGGGCATCTGCTTTGCGGTCGCGAGCAACACCGCGCAGTTCGTGCTGTCGGAGATCATCCGTCACGGCTATGTCCGCCGCGCCTATATCGGCGTCTCCGGGCAAACCGCGCCGGTGCCGCGGCGCCACGCGGTGCTCGCCGGTGTCGAGAACAAGATGGGCGCGCTCTTGATGCAGATCGAGCCGGATAGCCCGGCCGCTCGGGCCGGGCTGCTACCGGGCGACGTCGCGATCGGGCTCGACGGCATCGAGATCCACGGCGTCGACGACCTGATCCGCGCGCTCGATCACAGCCGGATCGACCGGACCTTGTCGATGGACGTGCTCCGCCTCGGCCGCCTGCGCGCGATCGAGATCCATCCGATCGAGAGGAAGCCGGCGAAGCAGTGACCACGGTCGATCCACGAACTCGCCTGACCCTTTCCCCCTGTGGGAGAGGGTGGCTTGCCGGCCCCCGCAGGTAGAGGTGTGGCGTGCAACTTCTTTTCGGGGAGCGTTCTGCGTCTGAAAGTGACTACAAACAGCGCCTCCGCCGTCCGACGCGTGCCGCTAGCAGCCGCGTGGAAATTCTTTCCGACCGCCTGCGTGGTCGTGCTCGTAAGCGTTTTTGGCAACGCGATCCGTGTGGACCGACTGGACCAGGGCTTGTACTCACAAACGTGCAAAATGCCGGGTCTTGGCGGCGAAGCGGAAATCTTGTGCTCGTCCTGAGCTTTGCCGGTTGTGACCCGTAGCGGTCCGCTGCCACAACGCGGCATCGCGATGCGCGGTCTTATCCTGACGTTACGCTTCACCGTCCGTCAGGGGACGATCACCACTTCCCCCGGAATGCGATCTGTCTGGCGTGATCGCTGTTCACCACCAATATGGCCACCGCCACCCCTCATAGAGGCGCCACGACGACACCAGGGGCGGGCCGTATGGATCAACCCGGTCGTCTTCAGGGCGATAACGATATCGTGGAACAACATAATAATCCCACGGAGTTGGCCTTATCACGGGCCCCGGGATAACAATCCTCCTTGGTTCATGAACGACTTGTGCCTTCCGCGCCCGGGCTTCAGCACCAGACGTCCCGAGGTTGCACAGCACCAGGGCCGCTCCAAGAGCGCACGCGACGGTGATTATCTTCATGCATCGGCCTCCTTGTCTGAGAGTGCAAAAGGACTCAAAGCAAGGCAAGCGAATTCGCTCTCGACTGGCTTGAATGACCGCTTATGGCCCTCTTGAGGCATGCCGGACGGCCTTGACGATGGCCGCTTCCGAACGAAGACCGGAAGTGCCGACCCGTCGGTGCGAGGTCTCAGTCTGACCCAAAGCTGGCCAATTTGACTATGGTGACGACCGGAGCTCAACTTGTCCGTTCGGGGCCTTAGAGATTTGTCGCACGAGGTCGTTAGTCGCTTCGTTTGTCCAGTCATCACCGTTGATACGAAGATGCGGCCCGTACATCGGCTCTCTCAACATCCCCCGATAAACGACCTGACCGTCAACGAGCAGTTCGATCATTTTACCAACGTTGTCTTGGCTCCATTTATGCAGCGGCTCACGGGAAGCGTTCGGGAAAGCTAAATCCACGACTGGCTTTCCTGTTCGCTTGTCACGAGTTGCTTCGGCGCTGCTGAGCACGAGTGCGAGTTCATCCGCCATGCAGTCTGAAATCCACAGCAGGCTGGCCAGAGCAATCAGAAGAGATCGGCCCTTGAACGACATTTGCTCGGCTCCAAGCTTCACCAAATGAAACTCAGCTTCGTTATAGACGAGAGCGCTGACTTCGCCTATTGGCCCCTTCGGACCTCATCGCGCGGCCCACGGATGACTGCTCACCGGGGACCAGCGGACTTCGGCGGAAGGCCGCGCGACTTCCGAGTTTGACCCATCTCGGAAGTCGGGTGGTCAAGTTTGCTGCGCTGGGAATAACAACTTCCGGTAAGCTGGCCTCACCGGCTCCAAAAGGAGATATGTCCATCATGCTGGACCGCATCCTCGATGCAGCAACCGACAACCTCAGGTTCGCGAAGATTTTGGTCCAAATGGGCCTCGATCCGAACAACGTGACCTGGGACGCCATCTTCAACCGCCTGCTGGAGCTCTTCCTGCACAACATCACGCTTGCCAATATGTTCGCCCTGATCGGCGCGATCTTCTTCGTCGCCACATTGCTGACGCACACGATGGTGCCGCTGCGGGTCGCGAACATGATCGGTTGCGCGTTCTTCGCCATCTTCGGTGCGCTCACCGGAGCCGTCACGACCTTTCTTCTTTATTTCCTGATGATTCCCATCAATGCCTACCGTCTCCGTCAAATGCTCGCTCTCGTGAAGAAGGCGCGCACCGCAACGCAGGGCGACACGTCGATGGAGTGGCTCAAGCCGTTCATGACTGACCGCAAGTATCGCAAGGGCGATATCTTGATGAGGAAAGGTGACGCGGCCAACGAAATGCTGCTGACCGTCACCGGCAAATTCCGGGTCGTCGAAATCAACGTCGAACTTCCGCCGGGGCGTTTGATGGGCGAGCTTGGTTTCCTCACGCCCGACAACCGCCGGACCGCGACGATCGAATGTATCGAGGATGGCCGCGTTCTAACTATCAGCTACGAAAAGCTGCTCGAGATCTACTTCCAAAACCCGCAGTTCGGCTATTACTTCCTTGTCTTGACCAGCCAGCGCCTGCTGGAAAATCTCGCGCGGGCCGAAGCCATCATCGCGCAGAACAAGATCGCGCCGCAGCCGCCTCTCGCCAACTGACAGCGGCCCCGGGCGATTGATCGCGGCCGTCGCCTGCTCGGCCGCCGCCGTCCTAATTCTCACTGGCTTCACGCGCATGGCGCAAAACTTGAATTCGGGGACCTTTCCAAGCGGATCGAGCGCCACATTGGCGAGCAGATCGGCAACAGTCCTCCCGCTCATCCTTCGGGAGGGCTTGAAGTCCGATCATTACACGCTGCCTGCGGCCATCGCCGATAAAGCGAAGCCAAAATCGAGAGCGTCTTGCTGCAGTGCATGAGTCTGTTGTTGGCCCTCTTGAGACATGCCGGACGGCCGTGACGATGTCCGCTTCCGAATGAAGACCGGAAGTGCCGACCCGTCGGTGCGAGGTCTCAGTTTGACCCGGAACGGACATCTATTCAATTCCAAGTCCGGTTCGTTTGTGTGAGAATATCGGCATAATGCCCTGAACGATTATTTGAATGGACACTCCGTGACAAATAATTTGCCACCTACAGTCAACTCCTATTCCGTTCACGAAGACCAATTGAAATGGTTCGACGTTCCTCTCGTTGCGGGAGGGAAAGCAGCGCTGCTGCACGGCGATCCTACCAAGGCCGGAACGGTGGTTTTACGATTTAAGTTTCCACCGAACCGACAGACGCCGCCGCACAGACATCCTTATGCGGAATACACCACGATCCTGAGCGGCAAGGTATACTACGGCGAGGGAGAAAGATTTGACGCCTCCAACCCGGAAATTGGAAAGGTCGGCACATTCGCTATCGTGCCCGCTGGCCAAGCGCATTTCGTATGGACCTTAGACGAAGAAGCCATCGTTCAACTTCAATTTGAGGGTCCTTCGAAGACAATATTCGTCGATCCAGCGGATGAGCCGCAACAGAAGTAGCGCTACCGGCGAATGTCGCTTATTGGCCCATCGCGTCGGTTGGTGCAGTGCAGCGACATGTCCGAAGTTGACGGTAGACCGGAAGTAGCTGGCCGACTTTATTAAACGACGCGATTGGCCGTTCTCGGATTTACGGCAATGTCCGCTTTCGCGATCTTGTCCGGCCATAGCAGACGCCCAGCGCGCGTGAGCCGAGTCGCCTCGATCTATGAATACACGCCCTGGCTCGTGACGGTCGATCGTCTCCGCGTCCTCCGGACCCGCATCGATCCACCGGAACAACGACCCCGCCATTGGTCATTGATACGGATCGAGTGCTTACCCGCCAAGTCGCCCTTGCAATGGCATGGTGGGTAAGAATTTTCGGACCGCAATCGCGACGGACGCGTACGCTGTTGCGGAGACGTCGGGGTGTTTGCATGATTTCGGAATAATAGAAGATATCGCTGATTTGCCCGACGTGTCAAGTTGCTTGTCCGAGCGTCGGCGGTCGCCTCGTTACTTTGCATGGGGTTGTTTTCAATATTTTGGGGACTGACCCTCGAAGGAGGTTCTCCAACGTCGCCAGTGGTCGCGGCAAAGGGCACTTCGAGTGCGAAAGCATCGGAGCGGCTGAGGGGGCTGTAACGCAGACGCAGTCGTCTCATCCGGCGTGGACCGCGCATAGCCGATGCGGAGCATCGGCGTCCTTCAACAACGGCGGCCCCATGGGCCGCCTCTGGCGACCATCTCCCACATCCGCCTTGGCCAAGGCTACGGCGGACATGAGGGGAGAAGGGAAGGGCTCGCTACTGCAGCGCAGCCAGCAACTCGTCGGGCTGCTCGACCATCATCATATGGCCGGCGCCTGGCAGCACCACGGTGCGGGCATTCGGCGTCGCGGCGGCGAGCGCCTTGCCGGCCTTGGCGGGCGTCATCATGTCGCGCTCGCCGAGGATGAAGGTCGCGGGCACCTTGACCGCGGCCGCAGCCGTCAGCGCGTTCTGGTAGGCGTTGCAGGCGTTGAGGTCGTTGTACAGCACGCCCGGCTTCGCCTCCTGCAGCACCCGCTGCGCGCCCTGGTGCATCCACAGGCCGGGCGCGAGGCTGCCGCCGAGCTCGGCCTTGAAGCCGAGGCCCCAGATCGAGACCATGTCGATCGCAGCCGCATCATTCGCTTCGGCGGCTTTCAGGAGATCAGGGCCGACAGTCATGGTCGCGGCGGTGCCGATCAGCGCGAGGCCGGAGACCTTGTCGGGATGCCGTGCCGAGGTCTCGATCGCGATCAGCGAGCCCATCGAATGGCCGATCAGCCGGGCCTTCGCCGCGCCGGCCGCGGTGATCAGCGCGGCGATCCAGTCGGCCATCTCGGCGATGGTCGGCAGCGGCTTGCCGGCGGAGCGGCCATGGCCGGGCAGATCCGGCGCCAGCACGGAACAGCCGTGATGGGCGAACCAGCGGCTGTGCAGCGCCCAGGTCGAGGAATCGAAGCCGGCGCCGTGGATCATCACCACGGCCGGCAGCGATGCATCGAACGGCCTGCCGCCGGTCGCGATGAAGGTATCTGACCCGTTGACGGAAAGCTGCATGGCCTCAAGTCCTTTGCGGGGCGCGCAGCGCCTGGCCGAGATCGTCGATGATATCCTGCGCGGTCTCGATGCCGACCGAGAGCCGCACCAGCTCCTCGCCGATGCCGGCAGCCTTGAGCTGCTCGGCGTCCATCTGCTGGTGTGTGGTGCTGGCGGGGTGGATCACCAGCGTCTTGGCGTCGCCGACATTGGCGAGATGGCTGATCAGCTTCAGCTGCTCGATGAACTTCTTGCCGGCGGCGCGGCCGCCCTTGATGCCGAAGCTTATGATCGAGCCGGCGCCGCGCGGCAACAGCTTCTTCGCCAGCGCGTAGTCTGGATGGCTCTCCAGCGACGGATGCAGCACCCAGTCGACCGCCTTGTTCGCGGCGAGGGCGTCCAGCACGGCGTGGGTGTTGCTGACGTGACGATCCATGCGGACGCCGAGCGTCTCGATGCCCTGCAGCAGCTGGAACGCGTTGGTCGGTGACAGGCAGGCGCCGAAATCGCGCAGGCCCTCGGTGCGGGCGCGCATGATGAAGGCGGCCTTGCCGAACTGCTCGTCGAAGACGATGCCGTGATAGCCGGCGTAGGGCTCGGTGAGCTGCGGGAATTTGCCGGAGGCGCGCCAGTCGAACCGGCCGCCGTCGACGATGACGCCGCCGATCGCGATGCCGTGGCCGCCCATCCACTTGGTCGCCGAGTTCATCGTGATGTCGGCGCCGAGCTCGATCGGCTGGCTGAGGTAGGGCGTCGCGAAAGTGTTGTCGATCAGCAGCGGGATCTTCGCGTCATGCGCGATCTGCGCCACCGCCGGGATATCGAGCACTTCGAGGCCGGGATTGCCGATGGTCTCGCCGATCACGAGCCGCGTGTTCGGCTTGATCGCGGCGCGGAACTCGTCGAGCCCGCGCGGCTTCACGAAGGTCGTGGTGATGCCGAAGCGCGGTAGCGTGTGCGCCAGGAGGTTGATGGTGCCGCCATAGAGCGAGGCGGAGGCGACGATGTGGTCGCCGGCATTGAGCAGCGTCGCGATCGCCAGATGCATCGCCGCCATGCCGCTGGCCGTGCAGATCGCGCCGACGCCGCATTCGAGCGCGGCGATGCGCTCTTCCAGCACTGATGTGGTCGGATTGGAGATGCGGGTGTAGATGTGGCCGGCGCGTTCGAGGTTGAACAGCGCCGCGGCGTGATCGGCGTCCTGGAACACGTAGGACGTGGTCTGATAGATCGGAACCGCGCGCGCGCCGGTCGCGGGATCGGGGCGCTGGCCGGCGTGCAGGCTCAGGGTTTCGAAGGCAGGCGGCTTGGGTGCGGGCATGCGAAGCTCGTCAGGTCAGTCGATGAAGGTGATTACCGCGTCAGGTTAGACGTGAACAGCGGTGCGAACGCGGCCGACATTGCCGAACACGCGCAAATAGCGTTCGACTTCGGACGGAATGCCGGTGGCCTTCTCCGGATTGTCGGAGAGTTTGACGGCCGGGCGTCCGTCGACCGACGTCACCTTGCACACGATCGAGATCGGATCGAGCTCGGCGGTTCCGTCCGGCGCGCAGCCGACGAAATCGTTGGTGAGGTTGGTGCCCCAGCCGAAGCTGACGCGCACACGCCCCTTGAAGTGATGGAACGTCTCCTCGATCGAGCCGACATCCATCGCGTCGGAGAACACCAGCAGCTTCTCCTTGGGGTCGCGGCCCTTCTGCTTCCACCACTTGATGATCTCTTCGCCGGCGGTGATCGGCGGCGCGCTGTCGGGACGAAAACCGGTCCAGTCGGCGACCCATTCCGGCGCGTCGCGCAGGAACGGCTTGGTGCCGAAGGCATCGGGCAGTGCGATCAGGAGGTTGCCGCCATAGGCGTGGCGCCATTGATCGAGGATGCGATAAGGCGCCCAGCGCAGCTCCTGGTCGTCGTTGGCGAGCGCCGCGGCCACCATCGGCAACTCGTGCGCGTTGGTGCCGATCGCCTCGAGGTCGTTGTCCATCGCGAGCAGCACGTTCGACGTTCCGGTGAAGGACGGGCCGAGGCCTTCCTTCACCGCCTCGACGCACCAGCGCTGCCAGAGGAAGCCGTGGCGGCGGCGCGTGCCGAAATCGGACAGCCGCAATCCGTCCAGCTTGCGCAGCCGCTCGACCTTGGCCCACAGCTTGGCCTTGGCTCGGGCGTAGAGCACGTCGAGCGCGAAGCGGCCGTAGGTCTTGGTCGCCGCGCGCGAGCGCAGCTCGTTGAGGATCGCGAGCGCCGGGATCTCCCACATCGTGGTGTGGGTCCACGGCCCGTGGAAATGCAGCTCATACTGGCCGTCGACCTTGTTCAGCTCGTATTCGGGCAGGCGGAAGGTCGAGAGCCAGTTGATGAAATCGGGCGAGAACATCTGGGTCTTGCCGTAGAACGTGTTGCCGGCGAGCCAGATCAGTTCCTTCTTGGTGAAGCGGATGGTGCGGGCGTGGTCGAGCTGGGCGCGCAGCTCGCCCTCGTCGATGACCTCGGCAAGCCGGATATGGATCGAGCGGTTGATGACTGAAAAGGTCGTGCGTGTGTCCGGATAGCTTTCCCGGATCATCTGCTGCATCAACAGCTTGTAGAAATCGGTGTCGAGCAGGCTGCGCACGATCGGGTCGAGCCGCCAGCCGTGGTTGTAGGTCCGGGTCGCGATGTCTGTCACGGTCATGCGGGAACCTTAGCCTGCCGGGCGCCGCCCGCCCAGTGGGTATCGGGCGGAACATGGCAGGTCAGCGGGCTATATCCCGCCGGATACGGCCGACGGCCGTGGCAACATCGCTCCAGGCCGGCTTGCCCGGGGCAAATTGCCGCCGCAGGAAGGAGGCGAGCTCGGCGACCTGGCCGTCGGTCATGCTGTCCTTGAAGGCCGGCATGTAGCCGAGATCGGTCACGGCCGGCTTGGCGATGCCGTGCAGGATCACCTGGATCAGATTGTCGGGGGCGTCGCTGTGCAAATTGCTGTTCAGCGCCAGCGATGGGCGGCTGCCGAACAGCGGTGGGCCGCCGACCTCATGGCAGACCGCGCAGGCGCCCTGATAGATCCGCGCGCCCGCCGAGGCGGCGGTGGTGACGGCGGTGGCCGCTTCGAGCTTGGCGGCCAGGGCATCGTGCGCGGGCCGATCGGCGGGCTCGTTGAACGAGGCGAGGTAGACCGCCATCGCGCGGATGTCCCGGTCGGGCAGCGCGGCGAGCTCACGCACGACGGGCGCCATTGGCCCGGCGGCGACGCCGTGCAGGCGGGACTCGCCGGTGCGCAAATAGGCGTAGAGCTCGTCCTCGCTCCAGGGGACCGGCGCCTTCGACAGCGACGTCAGCGCCGGTGCCTCCCAGCCCTCGGCGAAGCCGCCGGCGAGATAGGCGCGCTGCCGCTCCGCGCCGAGCGCATCGCGTGGCGAGTGGCAGGCGCTGCAATGGCCGAGCCCCTCGATCAGATAGGCGCCGCGATTCCAGATCTCCGATCTCGATGGATCGGGCTGGAACGCGCGCGGCTGGTGGAACAGCGCATTCCATCCGGCGAGCAGCGGCCGCAGGTTGAACGGAAAGGCCAGCGCGTTTTTCGGCGTTTCGGCGCGCACCGGTGCCTGCGCCATCAGATAGGCGTAGAGCGCCTGCAGGTCGGCATCGGTGGTCATGGCAAAGTGCGTGTACGGAAACGCCGGATAGAGATGGCGGCCGTCACGATGAATGCCCTCGCGCATCGCGCGCTCGAAGGCGGGATAGGACCAGGCGCCGATGCCGGTGTCGACGTCGGGCGTGATGTTGGTCGTGTAGATCGTGCCGAACGGCGTCTCGAGCGGCCGGCCGCCGGCGTTCGCGATACCGTGCTCCGACGTATGGCAGACCGCGCAGGCGCCGAGCGCCGCGAGTTCCTTGCCACGCGCGATTGTCGCTGCGGCATAGACCGAGGCATCGGGCCGGGCGATCGGTGCGATCGCGCGCCAAGGCAGCACCGCCACGCCGATGCCGATCGCCGCAGTGCAGAGCGCCGCAATGCCGGCGAGCACCCCGCCGCGCTTTACAAACGGATTTTGCCATCTGCTGAGGTCAGCCGTCTGCGGGGGTGGAGCAAGCGGCACGGGCGCTGTGGCCTGCTCGCCGCGCAGTCCCTTCAAGATGCGCTCCGGCGTGAACGGCGGCTCGCGAAAGCGCACGCCGGTCGCATCATAGATCGCATTGGCGATCGCGGCGGCACTCGGCACCGAGGCGGACTCGCCGACGCCGAGCGGCGGCTGGTCCTGCCGCGGCAGCATCAACACGTCGATTTTTGGCAGATCGGGGAATTTGATGATGGGGTAGGCGCCCCATTCCCGCGCCGTCACCGCGCCGCGCTCGAAGGAGACTTCTTCCATCAGGGCGCGGCTGGTCGACTGGATGACGTTGCCTTCGATCTGGTGCCGCACGCCCTCCGGATTGATCATCAATCCGGAATCCTGGCCAGCGACGACGCGGGTCACGCTGACGTCGCCGGTCGCCTTGTTGACCGCGACGTCGGCGATCCAGGCCGACCACGCCGCGCCGTAGCCGGGAAACTTGCTATGCACGTAGAGCGCATAGGCAAAGCCGCGGCCGCGGACGATGTCGCCGTCCGCCTCGGGTTCTTGTCGCACCGGGCGCGGCGTCCAGCCGGCACGCTCGGCGACCGCGTTGACGAGGTCGATCGCGCGCTTGTCTTTCAGGTAGCGCACCCGGTATTCGATCGGATCGACCTCGGCCTCGGCGGCAAGCTCGTCGATGTAGGATTCATGCGCGAACGTATTGGGCAGCGCCGAGACGCCGCGAAGCCAGGAGGCGCGCACGATCGGCGGCATGTCGTTGGCGACCACGCGCATGTTCTCGTAGTCGTAGGGCGGGATCGCGGTGCGGTCGCCCATCTCGAACACGGCCGCTTCAGGTGCGATCCGCCCAGTGAGCAGCAGCGCCAAGGTCGGTGCGCCGTTCGAGGGATAGTGCGTAACGAAGTCGTAGCCGGCGACGCTGCCATCGGCGTTGAGGCCGCCGTTGACGTCCATCAGCTGCGCAGTGCCCTTCGGCTCCCACGCGTGTTCCTGCTCGCGGGTGAGCTGGACGCGCACCGGGCGGCCGACCGCGCGCGACAGCAGCAGCGCATCGGCGGAGACATCGTCGGCGCAGTTGCGGCCGTAGCAGCCGGCGGCTTCCATCCTGATCACATCGATCTCGGATTCCGGCCGCTGGATCAAGAGCGCCAGATCGCCGCGCAGGATGTGCGGGTTCTGCGTGCCGGACCAGACGCGGATCTCTCCGTCTCCGTAATCGGCGACCGCGCAGGACGGGCCGATCGAGCCGTGCATCTGGTAGGGCCAGAGATAGGTCCGCTGCATCGGCTTGGCCGCCGCCTTGATCGCGGCATCGACGTCGCCTCTGTCGATCAGCTGCCGCGGAGTCGAGGGATTGGCGCGCAGCGCCTTCTCGATGTCGGCGAGATCGGTCAGCGCCGGTCCGGGCTTCCAGCTCACCTTGAGCTGCGCGGCGGCCTTGATCGCGTTCTCCTCGCGCTCGGCGACGACGCCGACGAAGTCGCCGATCCGCACCACCGCGACAAGGCCGGGAATATCCCGCACCGAAGCTTCATCGACCGCGATCAGGCTGGTGCCGACGAACGGCCCGGCGTCGACGCCGGCATAGGGCGGACGGACGACGCGGCCATGCAGCATGCCGGGCACGCGCACATCGTGGACATAGACCAGCTCGCCGGTGGCCTTCGCCGGCAGGTCGACGCGCGGCACCGACTTGCCGACGACGGAATAGGCGTCCACCGCCTTGACCGGAACGTCGTCGGCGAGCTCGAGCCGGATGGTTTCATCCGCGATCAGCTCGCCATAGCTGACGCTGCGGTTGTCGTGACCGCGGACGAGGCCGTCCTCGATCGTGAGCTCGTCGGCCGGCAGTTCGAGCCGCTCCGCCGCACGCGCGAGCAAAAAGTGCCGCGCCTGTGCGGCAGCCTTGCGCAGGGGAATGGCGGTGATCTGAATGGTTTCGCTTGCGATCGTCGCGCCCTGGTTCGGTACCACAGCGGTGTCGCCGAGGATCACGACCACGCGGGCAAACGAGACGTCGAGCTCTTCGGCAACAATCTGTCCGAGTGCGGTGCGGATGCCGGTGCCGAGATCGACATGGCCGTTATAGGCGTTGACCGAACCGTCGGCGGTGATGGTGATGAAGGTCTCGAATGCGCCTTCCGCGCCGAGCACCGCGGGGCGAACGACGGACAGCGAGCCGCGCGTGCGTTGCTCCGAACCGGCCATCAATCGCGCGCCTCGATCACGTGGCCGGCGGCACGCATCGCCGCGCGGATGATTTCGATATGCGCGCCGCAGCGGCAAAGATTGTAGCGCAGCGCTTCCAGCACCTCATGCTCGGACGGATTCGGATTGCGCGTCAGCAACGACTTGGTGGTGATGATCATGCCGTTGAGACAATAGCCGCACTGCGCAGCTTGCTCGCGAATGAAGGCATCCTGCACCGGATCGGGATGCTCGCGGCTGCCGAGACCTTCGAGCGTGACGATGTTGCGGCCCGCGGAGCCTTCGATCGGAATCACGCAGGCGCGTGCGGCGACGCCGTCGATCAGCACCGCGCAGGCGCCGCACTCGCCGAGCCCGCAGCCGTATTTCGGCCCGTTCAATTCGAGATCGTTGCGCAGCACGTAAAGCAATGCGGTGTCGGGAGCGGCGTCGACATCATGATTCCTGCCGTTGACGGTCAGGCGCATTGCCCTGGTTCTCCCCTGATGTTTGCGCTGCAATGTCAGCGTCAGATCGCCGATGAGGATAACGTTTGTATACAAACGTGCAAGCGGCGGCATGCCGCGCTGCAGCGAGTGCACGCTTTATGAACAGGGTGCGCAAGCGAATGGCAGCGTTTGATTGCAAAGGCCGCTTGACAGGTCCCGGGCCTGCGCGCAGGATCATTCGTATACGAACGATATAGGCGGGGAGGCGGAAGCGCAGTATGATCGACCGCCACCACAAGTCCAGGCTTGGTCACGATGGCTGACACAATGACCGTCGCCGCCGGCGACAAGATCCGCTGCGATGCCTGTCCGGTAATGTGCTACATCAAGCCGGGCGCGGCCGGCGCGTGCGACCGTTATGCCAATCACGACGGCATGCTGGTGCGGGTCGATCCGCATGTCGTGCTGGAGCGCACGGTCTCGCATGGCGGCAAGCTGGTGCCGTTCCAGGCGAGCGGCGACTGGGACGGCAAGATCGTCCGCCAGCCCGAACTCTTCGTCACCGCGATCGGTGCCGGAACCACCTATCCGGACTACAAGCCGGCGCCCTTCATCGTGTCGTCGGAGGTTGACGGCGTCGACATGGTCACCGTGGTGACCGAAGGCATTTTCTCCTATTGCGGCGTCAAGGTGAAGATCGACACCGACCGCTATCTCGGTCCCGAGACTGCGATCGTGCGGGCGGACGGCGAGGCGGTTGGTCATGTCACGACCAGCGAATATGGCTCGCAGATGCTCTCGCTCGGCGGCGTGCATCATCTGACCGGCGGCTCCAAGAAGGAGGGCCGCGTCACCTGCGACACGTTGATGGACCTCTCCAACTGCAAGGCGGTGGAGCTCACCATCGATGGCGGCGCGACCGTGGTGGTGCAGGCGGGCAGGCCGCCGATCGTCAATGGCATGGCGGAAGAGCGGATGCGGGTCGGCTGCGGCTCGGCGACCATCGGCATGTTCGCCAAGCAGTGGCACGGCAAGGTCGACGAGGTCGTGGTGGTCGACGACCACATCACCGGCGTGCTCAGCGAGCACCAGGCCGGCAAGCTGCTCGATATCGCCGACACCGGCATCAAGATGAAGGGCCGCCGCTCGACGCCCGGCCGCTACTTCCAGGTTGCCGATCCCGGCACGGGATGGGGCGGCACCAACATCTCCGATCCGCTGTCGATCCTCGGTCCCTTCAATGCGAAGGAAGCGCGGCCGGGGCTCACCATGCTGATGGTCTCGACCACCGGCGAGCATGCTTCCTACTACGTGCTGGACGAGGCGCTGAAGCCAATCGAGACCGAGATGCCGGCGGACCTCAAATTCTCGGTCGAGCGCATCCAGGAGAATTGCGAGCCGGCGCTGTGCACGGTGCTGTTCATGGGCGGGGCGGGCGGATCGCTGCGCGCTGGCGTCACCGACAATCCGGTGCGGCTGACCCGCTCGGTGAAGGACGCGCTGACGCGGGTGACCAGTGGCGGCGCGCCGGTCTATGTCTGGCCCGGCGGCGGTATCACCTTCATGGTCGATGTCACGCAGATGCCGGTCGGCGCCTTCGGCTATGTGCCGACCCCGGCGCTGGTGGCGCCGATCGAATTCACGATGAAGCTGTCGGACTACGCGGCGCTCGGCGGCCATATGGATTTTGTCCGGCCGCTGTCGTCGCTGCGGGACAGCGCCGAAGTCCGGCCGATGCCTCATCTTCCCGGGCGGCGCGCATGACGCGGCTCCCGCAAATCGCGCTTCTTCCTGACGGCAAGCGGCTGCATTTGCAGGACGGCCCCATTGATCTGGTCATTGAGGCCAGGGGCAGGGGCTCGGACGTCAGCGCCGCCTATCGGGCGGCGGCGCAGCGCTTCACCGGCTTGCTCGATGAGCTCTGCGCGGAACTCGCCGAACTGCGCAGCGCGGCCGATCCGCAGCGCTGCGTGCTGAAGGGCGTGGTTGCGCGGCGCATGCATGCGGCGGTCGCGCCGTTTGCCGCCGATTGCTTCATTACGCCGATGGCAGCGGTCGCGGGCTCGGTCGCCGAGGAAGTCCTCGGCGCGATGTTGCAGGCCGCGACGCTCGACCGCGCCTTTGTCAACAATGGCGGTGACATCGCCCTGTATCTCGGCGATGGCGAACAATTCACGGTCGGCCTGATGGACCGGCCCGACCGCCATAGCGTGATGCGCACCATGACCGTGGATAGCGACATGCCGGTTCGCGGCATCGCGACCAGCGGCCGCCATGGCCGCAGCTTCTCGCTCGGCATTGCCGATGCCGTCACCGTGCTGGCGCGGACGGCGTCGCAGGCCGATGCCGCGGCGACCGTGATCGCCAATGCGGTCGATCTGCCCAATCATCCCGAGATCCTGCGCGTTCCGGCGAGCGAGCTGCAGCCGGACAGCGATCTCGGCGCACGGCTGGTGACTCGCGATGTCGGGCCGCTGGCGGAACATGAGATCGAGCAGGCGCTTGAGGCAGGGGTGGCGCGGGCGCGCGACCTCCTGACGTCGGGATTGATCGAAGGCGCGGCATTGCGTCTACTGGGCGAAACGCGAATTGTCGGTGCAGCTGGGAACGGGACGCCGGCGTCGCACGCGTTTCAAGCAAGAACGACAGAACACATGCTGCAGGCATGACCGGGAGCGAGGCAAGATGAGCGCCGTCATTCGCAAGATCGTCACCGTGGTCGAGGAGACCCATCTGGAGATGGGCAAGACCATCGCACCGCCGACAAGGCGCGCCGCCGCGATCGCGGTGATCGAAAACCCGTTTGCCGGCCGTTATGTCGAGGATCTGTCGCCGCTGATCGCGATTGGCGAGGAACTCGGCGAATTGCTTTCCAAGCGGGCAGTCGCCGCGCTCGGAATCGATGGCGCCAAGGCGCACAGCTACGGCAAGGCGGCTGCCGTCGGCGAAAATGGCGAGCTGGAGCACGCGGCCGCGATCTTGCATCCCAAGATGGGCGCGCCGGTGCGCAAGGTGCTTTCCAAAGGCGCGGCGCTGATCCCGTCGTCTAAGAAGCGCTCAGGTCCCGGCACGACGCTGGACATTCCGCTCGGGCACAAGGACGCCGCCTTCGTGCGCAGCCATTTCGACGGCATGGAGGTGCAGATCAACGACGCGCCGCGCGCCAACGAGATCATGGTCGCGGTGGCAGTGACCGACAGCGGACGGCCGCTGCCGCGCGTCGGCGGGCTGACGGTTGATGAGGTCAAGGGCGAAGACGGATTGCGATAATCTCTTTGAAGAAAAACTGGAGGACGGGATGCGTGGTTATTTCGTAGGGGCGGGATTGGCGATCGCGGTCGCCACCATGGCAACGAGCGCCATGACGACACAGGCCCTGGCGCAGAGCGAAATCAAGATCGGCGAGATCAACTCTTACTCGTTGCTGCCGGCGTTCACCGAGCCCTACCGCAAGGGCTGGCAGCTGGCGGTGGAAGAGATCAACGCGGCCGGCGGCATCAACGGCAAGAAGCTCGTCGTCATTTCCAAGGATGACGGCGGCAAGCCGGCGGATGCGCAGACCGCGGCCAACGAGTTGGTGTCGAGCGAGAACGTCGCGATGCTCACCGGCACCTTCCTCTCCAATATCGGCCTCGCCGTCAGCGATTTCGCCAACCAGAAGAAGGTGTTTTTCCTGGCGGCAGAGCCTTTGACGGATGCCATCACCTGGTCGAAGGGCAACCGCTACACGTTCCGCCTTCGTCCCTCCAACTACATGCAGGCGGCGATGCTGGTGGAGGAAGCGGCGAAGCTTCCCGCAAAACGCTGGGCGACGATCGCGCCGAACTATGAATACGGCCAGTCGGCGGTCGCGGTGTTCAAGAAGCTGATGTCGGAGAAGCGGCCTGATATCCAGTGGGTCGACGAGCAGTGGCCGCCGCAGGGCAAGATCGACGCGGGCCCGGTGGTGCAGGCGACTGCCGCCGCGAACCCGGAAGCGATCCTCAACGTCACCTTCGGTGCCGACCTCGTCAAGCTCGTGCGCGAGGGCAACACCCGCGGCCTGTTCAAGGGCCGTACGGTGGTGAGCTTCCTGACCGGCGAGCCGGAATATCTCGACCCGCTGAAGGACGAGACGCCGGAGGGGTGGATCGTCACCGGCTATCCCTGGTATTCGATCAAGACGCCGGAGCACGACGCGTTCCTGAAGGCCTACCAGGCCAAGTACAACGACTATCCGCGGCTCGGCTCGATCGTCGGCTACCAGACCATCAAGGCCGCGGCGGCGATCCTCGCGAAAGCCGGCTCCAGCGATCCGGAGAAGCTGATCGCGGCGGCGGAAGGCATCTCGATGCCGTCGCCGTTCGGCGAGATCACCTTCCGCAAGATCGATCACCAGTCGACGCTCGGGGCCTTCACCGGCAAGACCGCGCTGAAGGACGGCAAGGGCATCATGGTGGACGCGGCCTATCGCAAGGGCGCGGACTATCTGCCTGGCGATGCCGAAATCGAGAAGCTGCGGCCGAAGGATTGATTTCTCTTCTCCCTCGCCCCGCTCTTGCGGGGAGAGGGCGTAGGCGGCCTTTGGCCGTCTAGAAGGAATGCCGATGCGAAGCATCGGCGCTGGTGAGGGGCGGTCACCGCGAGCGAGCGCGTGGAGAGTCCCCCTCACCTGAAACTCAAGCTGCGCTTGAGTTTTGATCTCTCCCCGCAAGCGGGGCGAGGTGAAGGAAAGTGACGTTTGTGATCTCCAACGCGGACCGCCCATGGCCTTCTACGTCGTCCAGTTCCTGACCGGTCTTGCCAGCGCGGCGTCGCTGTTCCTGGTCGCTTCGGGTCTGTCGATCATCTTCGGCGTGACGCGGATCGTGAATTTCGCGCATGGCGCGTTCTATATGCTCGGCGCCTACGTCGCCTTCACGCTGACCGAGCGCTTCTCGGGCGCGTTCGGTTTCTGGGGCGGCATTGTCGTTGCGGCGCTGGCGGTTGCTGTGATCGGAGTGCTGGTGGAGATGGTGCTGCTGCGCCGGATCTACCATTCGCCGGAGCTGTTCCAGCTGCTCGCCACCTTCGGCCTCACGCTGATGGTCGAGGATCTCGTGGTGCTGATCTGGGGCCCGGACGATCTGGTCGGCCGCCGTGCGCCCGGCTTCAAGGGTGCGATCGATTTCTTCGGCCAGAATATTCCGAGCTACGATCTGTTTCTGATCGTGCTCGGGCCGGTCGTGCTCGGTGTGCTCTGGCTCTTGTTCCAGCGCACCCGCTGGGGCGTGCTGGTGCGCGCGGCGACGCAGGACCGCGACATGGTCGCAGCGCTCGGCGTCAATCAGAAATGGCTGTTCACCAGCGTGTTCGCGCTCGGCGTCTTCCTCGCCGCGCTCGGCGGCGCGCTGCAGATTCCGCGCGACGCGGTCAATCATGCGATGGATCTGCGCGTCATCGTCGAGGTCTTCGTCGTGGTCGTGATCGGCGGCCTCGGCAGCATCATCGGCGCCTTCGTCGCGGCGGTGCTGGTGTCGGAGCTGAACGCCTTCGGCATCCTGATCTTCCCGAAGATCTCCATCATCCTGGTGTTCCTGGTGATGGCGGTGGTGCTGATCGTCCGGCCGTGGGGGCTGTTCGGCAAGCCGGAGGCGCCGGCGCGGCGCACGCCTGGCCTCACGGTCAATCCGTGGCGGCCGTTGACGATGAACGAGCGGCTTGCCGCGATCGCGGCGCTTGTGGTCGCCGCTGCGCTGCCCTTCGTCGCCGGCAATTACGTGCTCACCGTCGGCTCGGAGATCGCGATCTTCGTGATCTTCGCGGTCAGCCTGCATTTCCTGATGTCGGTCGGCGGGCTCGCCTCGTTCGGCCATGCCGCCTATTTCGGCCTCGGCGCCTATGGCGTGGCGCTGCTCGCGAAGATGGCCGGCCTGCCGATGATCGCCTGCCTGCTGCTCGGCCCGCTGCTCGGGCTGCTCGGCGCGGCCGTGTTCGGCTTCTTCGCGGTGCAGCTCTCGGGCGTCTATTTCGCGATGCTGACGCTGGCCTTTGCCCAGATCGTCTGGTCGATCGCGTTCCAGTGGGTGTCGGTGACCGGCGGCGACAACGGCATTCTCGGCGTCTGGCCGGAGAAATGGGCAGCGAGCCCGTCGCATTTCTACTGGCTGTCGCTCGGCATCGCCGCGCTCGCGGTCGTGATTCTCCGCATTATCGTGTTCTCGCCGTTCGGCTTTGCGCTGCGCGCCACGCGGGATTCGCCGCTGCGCAGCGAAGCCGTCGGCATCAACGGCAAGCGCATCCAGTGGACCGCCTTCGTGATCGCGGGCACCGTCGCCGGCCTTGCCGGCGCGCTGTTCGCCTACCTCAAGGGCAGCGTGTTCCCTGACAATATGGGCATCTCGCTGTCGGTCGATGCGCTGGTCATGGTGCTGCTCGGCGGCGTCGAGACGGTGTCCGGGGCGGTGGTGGGAGCCATCGTCTACAAGGCGCTCAACATCTGGCTGGTCAGCCAGACCGATCTCTCGAAGCTCGTGCTCGGTGGTTTCGTCGTGCTGATCGTGGTTGCCTTCCCGAAGGGCATCGTCGGCACGCTGGAAGCCCTCATGCATCGCCGGCGCAAATCGTCGTCGTCGGCGTCGCCTCTGCTCACCTCCCGCATCGAGACTGCCGAATGAGCATGGTTCCCACATTGCTGTCGGTCGAGGGGCTGACAAAATCCTATGGCGGCGTGCATGCCGTGCGCGGCGTCTCGTTCGAATTGCGCGCCGGCGAGATTTTGGCACTGATCGGACCGAACGGCGCGGGCAAGAGCACCTGCTTCGACATGCTCAATGGCCAGAACGTTCCCGATAGCGGCCGCATCCGCGTGCTCGGCGCGGAAACCACCGGCAAGAAACCGCGCGTGATCTGGCGCATGGGCGTCGGCCGCACCTTCCAGATCGCGGCGACCTTCCCGACCATGACAGTGCGCGAGAACGTGCAGGTCGCGCTGGTGTCGCATGGCGGACAATTGTTCAATCTGTGGGCCTCGACCGCGCGCCAGGCACGCGACGAGGCCGGGCGGCTGCTCGACCTCGTCGGCATGGGCGCCTATGCGGAGCGGCCCTGCGGCGAGCTCGCCTATGGCGACGTCAAGCGGCTGGAGCTTGCGATCGCGCTCGCCAACCAGCCAAAGCTGCTCTTGATGGACGAGCCGACCGCCGGCATGGCGCCGCGCGAACGCGTCGAGCTGATGCGGCTGACGGCGCGGATCGCGCGCGAGCAGTCGATCGGCGTGCTGTTCACCGAGCACGACATGGACGTGGTGTTCGAGCATGCCGACCGCATCCTGGTGCTCAACCGCGGCAGCCTGATCGCCGAAGGCTCGCCCGAGGAAGTGCGCGGCAATGCCCAGGTGCGGGCGATCTATCTCGGCGAGGGCCTCCTCTATGACGCCCGGCACCGCGAGGGAGCATCCGCATGAAGCTCACGGTGAAGGATCTCAACAGCTTCTACGGTCCGGCGCATATCCTGTTCGACATCGCGCTCGAGGTCGGCGAGGGCGAGGTGGTCGCATTGCTCGGCCGCAACGGCGCAGGCAAGTCGACGACGTTCCGCTCCATCGTCGGCCTAGTCGAGAACCGCTCCGGCCGCGTCATGTTCGAGGGCAGGGACGTCTCTGAGCTGCCGACACATGCGATCGTGCGCGGCGGGCTCGGCTATGTGCCGGAGGAGCGGCGCATCTTCACTGATCTGACCGTCGAAGAGAATCTCGAGGTCGGCCGCCAGCCCAAGCGGTCCAATGCGCCGCAATGGGATCGCGAAAAACTGTTCAAGCTGTTCCCCAATCTCGGCGAGATGCGCGGCCGGCCCGGCGGGCGCATGAGCGGCGGCGAGCAGCAGATGCTGACGATCGCGCGCACGCTGATGGGCAATCCGTCGCTGGTGCTGCTCGACGAGCCCTCGGAAGGGCTGTCGCCGAAGATCGTCGAGCAGATGGTCGATGCGATCCTGGCGATGAAGAAGGAGGGCGTCAGCATCGTCGTCTCCGAGCAGAATCTGCATTTCGCCCGGCTGATCTCGGATCGCGCCTACATCATCGAGCGCGGCCGGATCTGCTTTGGCGGCACCATGGCGGAACTCGATGCGCGTCCGGATGTCCGCGACGCGCATCTGTCGCTGTAAGGGGTGGGGTGAAACGATGGCGAGGAGTGCTGCACAGAAGCGAAGCGTCAAGGCCGCCAAGCCCGGTTACGTCCTGGACGAGCAGATCGGCTTCATCCTGCGCCAGGTGTCGCAGCGCCATGCGGTGATCTTCGCCCGCGAGATCGGCATCAACCTGACGCCGACGCAGTGGGCGGCGCTGTCGAAGCTGTCAGAGGTCGGGCCATGCTCGCAGAACCAGCTCGGGCGGCTGACCTCGATGGACGTTGCGACCATCAAGGGCGTGATCGATCGCCTGACCGCGCGTGGCCTGACCGAGACCTCGCCCGATCCCGACGACGGCCGCCGGCTGATGGTGAGCCTGACGCGCGCCGGTCAGCAGATGGCCGACAAGGCCGCGCCGAATGCGCTCGTGATCTCCAGGGAGACGCTGGCGCCGCTCGATGCCAAGGAGCGCGAGACGCTGTTGGCGCTGCTCGGGAGGCTGCGCTAAGCCAAATCTAAGCTGCGCTGACACAAATCTAGGACCGTCACCCTGAGGAGCCGCGCAGAGCGCGGCGTCTCGAAGGGTCGACGGCCCAATTGTCTGCCACGGGCCGTTCACCCTTCGAGGCACGCTGCGCGTGCACCTCAGGGTGACGGGTCATCTATTGCGCCTCACGTCGTCACGATCTCCGGACGCCTTGCCGATTGGGCAGCGCGCCGCATCCGAACTATGTCGCAACACCGAGCGCCAGCGCGACGGCGCCGACCAGCACCAGGCTGACGGCCCAGACCGTGTCCAGATTAAACCAGCTCCGGGCCATGAATTTGAGGCCGAGATAGCGGTAGACCAGCCACGCCAGAGATCCGCCGGCCGCGATCATCGCGCCGGCATGGACGATGGAGACCAGCACGGCCATGGTGAGGCTGCTGCCGATCAGGGAGTTGGCGGCCGCGTGACCTTGGTCCGGCTCAGCCACGCGGCATAGTCCGAGATAGATCGGCACCAGCATCAGCGCCGCGCCGTGGGCGATCGCCACCGCGAACGACCACAAGGCGAGTTGCGTCGGCGGTATCCGCGCCAAGGCCCGCGGATGGCGCCGGTCGATCAGCCGATAGATGCCGAAGGCGATCACAAGCAGGCTGGCGCCGATCCGGATCGTGCGCTGCCATTCGACGAGGGTGATCAGCAGCGCGAAGGGCAGGATCACGAGCAGCATCGCCAGCAGGTGACCGATTGCGAGCGGGCCAAGCGCGGCCAGCAGCGCGCGCGAACTCCTCTGCATCAATCCGGCCGAAACCGCGAGCGGCCAGCCCATGCCGGGGTTGATCCCGTGGTAGAGGCCGCTCGCAATCACCGCCAGCCACAGCCAGGCCGGTGTCCAGTCGGCTGCACCCACAATCAGGCCGATGGATAGCAGAACGAATCCGTCGAGCAGTCACCGCCGTCGAGCCGGATCTGGTGCGCGCGGTACCCGTCGGGGAAGCTGACCCAGTAGTCCTTTGCCAGCTCGAGGCCGCCGCCCGGGCCGGCATTCGCCATCACCTCGGCGCCGGGAATGCCCTGCGGATAGAACTGGTCGTCCCAGGTCGAGTACAGCGAATTGGTCCAGTAGACCCGCTTGCCGTCGCGGCTGATCTCGACCATCTGCGGACCGCCGGCAAATGCCTGTCCGTTGGGATGCGGCGTGCGGCTGACAATGCCGCCGATGCGGACCGATCCGGCGAGCTTTGGCTTGCGCGGATCGCTGACATCGTATTGGCGCATCTCGCCGGTGGCCCAGCAGGAGACGTAAAGGAATTTGTCGTCCATCGACAGGTCGATGTCGGTCACCAGCGGCGGCACGGCGCCGAAACCCTGCAGCAGCGGCGGCAACTGCTCCTTCGGCGCGGGCTCGGGCGGGATCGTTGCCGTCTTCTCGATGTGAAACTTGCCGCCCTCGCGCCACCAGGTCCAGATCGAGCCTTCGAGGTTCGTGGTATCGACCACGACGCCGACGAAGCCGTATTCGCGAACCGGATCGTGCGCGGGACGCACCTCCAGCGCCATCTGATGGTTGGCGCCGAGATCGATGGTCTGGACATTGCGGCGCGCCCGCAGATCCCAGAAGTGGATGCGATGGCCGTATTTGTTCGAGAGCAGGTCCTCCGGCACGATCCCGTTCTCGAACTGCGGCGGCAGCGCCCATTCGCTGCTCACCATGTAGTCGCGCGGCAGGTTCCACCAGAAGTCGTAGTGCTTGGTCTGGGGACCACGATCGATCTCCCAGCGTCCGAGCACCTCGAAGGTCTCGCAGTCCATGATGAAGACGCCGGGCGGCCCATCGGTGCCGTCCTTGCCGCCGCCGCCGAGCGTCGAGACGTAGATGCCGTCCGGGCCGCAGTGGATGGTATGCGGCCGCGAATAGCCGGTCTTCCTGAACACCTCCTCGGGCTCGATGATCTTGTGGATCTTCGCCTGCGTCGGATCCGGCTTGGTGTCGATGATGTAGATCCGCGACGACCGCATGCCGGGGACGATGAGATAGCGGCGCTCGATGAAGGCATGTCCGGCAAGCGGGGACAACGCCGAGGAACACGCGTTCCAGCCGAAATGGTGAAACTCGTCGCCCTTGTTGGGCATCGTCACGGTGTGGACGATCTTGCTGTAGGTCGGCGAGCCCGGCTTGACGTCGATCACGGCGAGCGCGTCGGGCTTGGAAAAGTCCGGGCTGAGCAGCACGGTGTAGGCGAAGTTCTCTGCCGGAGCTTCCATCGCAAGCTTCGGCGAGGCGTGAAACGTGGGATCTGGCCTCATCGTCATCGTGCTGCCTCCTGTTGGCTGGTGTGGACCAACGGCACGGCGGCATGCGGCAGGAACTATTCCGGATCGTCGCGTGGCTCTTGCGAGCGCCGCCGGCCAGGTTCGCGTGGCGGCACGATACACCTCAATGATGACGGGTGGAAACAAGGTTCGGTTACGGAGGCGGCGCGGCAAAGACGCGCGGCGCCGTGCCTGTGATCCAACAGCTTCTTCAAGAGGTTGAGCAAGCGCCGCTTTACTGTCCCCTAACGGACCGATCTCTCACCGTCACCCTGAGGAGGTCGCGAAGCGACCGTCTCGAAGGGTCGACGGCTCCGCTGGTGGCCGTGCATCCTTCGAGGCTCGCTTCGCGAGCACCTCAGGATGACGGGTCGTCTATCGTAACCTACTTCGCCACGATCTCCGGCACCTTGCCTGCGGGCGGCGTGTTGCGGCTGCGCTGGGTGCGGACGATGCCGTCGATGATGGTCATGCCGATGCCCGGGAGATCGCCGAGCTGAACGCTCTCCAGGATGTTCTTGCCCGGCGAATGCTGCGCCTTGTCCATCAGCACGAAATCGGCGGAGCGGCCGACCTCGATCAGGCCGCAATCGAGCTCGCGCATCCGCGCGGTGTTGCCGGTCGCAAGGCAGAACGCGAGCTCGGCGGGCAGCTCACCGAGCGAGGACAACAGCGAGATCATGCGCAGGATGCCGAGCGGCTGCACGCCGGAGCCGGCCGGCGCGTCGGTGCCGAGGATGACGCGATGCAAATCGCCCATCTCGCGCGCGGTGCGCAACGTGAACAGCGCCGAACGCTCGTTGCCGTTGTGCACCAGCTCGAGCCCGCGCTTGCAGCCCTCGCAGATGCAGCGGATCTGGTCGTCGGGCAGCGCGGTGTGGCCGCCATTGATGTGGCCGACCACGTCGGTGTCGGCTTCCAGCACCACGTCCTTGTCGATCAGGCCGGAGCCCGGGATCGAGGGGCCGCCGGTGTGGATCGTGCTTTGAATGCCGTATTTGCGCGCCCAGCCGACCATCTTGCGCGCGGTCGGGCCGTCCTTGACGCCGCCGAGCCCGACCTCCCCGAGCAGCTTGACGCCGGCCGCGGCCATTTCCTTGAAATCGTCCTCCACCATCTCGCATTCGATCACGGGCGCGCCGGCATGCACCTTCACGCCGCCCGGCCGCAGCGTCCAGAACGCGCGCTGCGCGAAGATCGCCATCGCCTTCAACCCGACCACGTCGCGCGGCCGGCCGGGCATATGCACCTCGCCGGCGGAGATCATGGTGGTGACGCCGCCGTGCAGATAGCTGTCGATCCAGCTGGTCTGGTTCTGCCGCGGCGTCCAGTCGCCGGCGACGGGATGGACATGGCTGTCGATCAGGCCGGGCGCGACCGTCGTGCCCATGGCATCGACGATGGTGGTGGCGCCTTCGGTGTCGACGTCCTTGAAGCGGCCGATCGCGGTGATCTTGCCGTTCTCGGCTGCGATGGTATCGGCATCCAGGATCGGCCTCTCCAGCGCTCCCGACAGCAATAGCCCGATATTGCGGATCACCAGCTTGCTGGGGCCGGTGGCCTGGGGCGCGTCGTGAGCCATGGGTGTTTTCCTTTTTCTTTCCAAAATTGCCCGGAATTTGAGCCCGGCTTGACTTTCGGATCAAGCCGGATTATTCGTTTGTATACGAATGATCGTATACAAACGATCCGGCCGGTCAACGGGGTTCAAGTCCCTTTCCGCCGCAGCACAAATCAGGGGTTGGTGCGATGAGCAATTTCAACCAGGAAAGCGTCCTCAGCGTTCATCACTGGACCGACACGCTGTTCTCCTTCAAGACCACGCGCAATCCGTCGTTCCGCTTCCGCAACGGCGAGTTCACCATGATCGGGCTCAAGGTCGGCGAGAAGCCGCTGCTGCGGGCCTATAGCGTCGCTAGCGCGAACTACGAGGACACGCTCGAGTTCTTCTCGATCAAGGTTCCGGACGGCCCGCTGACCTCGCGTCTCCAGCACCTGAAGGAAGGCGACGAGATTATCGTCAGCCGCAAGGCCACCGGCACGCTGGTGATCGACAACCTCGAGGACGGCCGCAACCTCTATCTGATCGGCACCGGCACCGGCCTCGCGCCGTTCCTCAGCGTGATCAAGGATCCCGAGACCTATGACCGCTTCGAGAAGGTGGTGCTGCTGCACGGCTGCCGCCGCGTCAAGGAGCTCGCCTATGGCGAGATGATCACCGAGAAGCTGCCGCAGGACGAACTGATCGGCGATCTGGTGCGCGATCAGCTGATCTATTACCCGACCGTGACGCGCGATCCGTTCCGCAATCGCGGCCGCATCACCGACCTCATCACATCGGGCAAGCTGTTCGCCGACAGCGGCCTGCCGGCGCTCGATGCGGCGCATGACCGTGTCATGATCTGCGGCTCGCCGGCGCTGGTCGCCGATACCCGCACGCTGCTGGGCGGTCGTGGCTTCGTCGAAGGCAATCATGGCGAACCGGCTCAGTTCGTGGTGGAGAAGGCGTTCGCCGAACGCTGATCTTCGCAGTGATCTCTAGCCCGTCATTGCGAGGAATATTGGGGCAAGATTGCAAAGCAATTTTGCGCTGAAGCGATGAAGCAATCCATCTTCCGGTACAGCCGGGAGCAATGGATTGCTTCGCGTCGCTTGCAATGACGTGGATCGAGCCGAGGCTAGGGCCTGACCGCGGGCGTCTCGACCGGCATGCCGCGCGCCCTTGACATCAGATAGAGCTCGAGCTCGACCAGCTCGGGCGAGCCATAGTCATAAGGTTGTGCACGGATGCCGGTGATGCAGGCGCGCAGCCGCCGCTGCAACGATCCGAGCGATTGCCATTCCAACCGGTACAGCGGATAGCCGGTCGGCTGTCCCTGCGTGATCGCGCTTCCCGCGAGCTTCTTGTCCCAATTGTCGTCGTGGCAGTTGGTGCAGCCGAGATTGAGCTGGCCCTGCCGCTGCATGAACAGCGCGTGACCCTTCTCGACGAATGGCGCCAGCTCCGGATCGTCGCCGGCGGTGATCGGCATTTCCCGTGATTGCTCTGCGACGTAGGCGGATAGCGCCAGCAGCTCGCGGCTCTCATAGGCGAACGGCGAGGCCTGCTGGTGATTAGCACGGCAGAGGTTGATCCGCGCTTCGAGGTCGACCGGCTTTCCCAGCGCCTTCTCGAAGGCCGGATAATGCGCCGCGACGCCCTTCATGCTGACCCGCGCGTCATTGTGGCAGTCGGCGCAGGCCTTGTCCGCGGTGCCGGCCCTGCGCTTCCACAGCGCCTCGCCGTCGAGCACAAAGAGCATGCCGGGATTGGCGGTGTCCTCGTCCTGCATCGCCTTGGTGTCCGGGCTCATGAAGCTGTAGCCGGAGCGGCGCTCGGATAGCGGAATCTCCGCGGCGAGCGCCGCGCCCGCCATCGCCGTCAGCAGCGCGATGCAGACCGCAATCTTCATTCGACCGTGATCGAAGCCTGCGCGGTCTCCGAAAACCCCTTGTCGCCGATCCACTCGAACTCGAACTTGCCGCTCTCGGTCACCGTGGTGAAGAAGGTGATGAACGGATTGGCCGCGATCGCCGGATAAAGATCGGCGCGGAACACTTCCGTGCCGTTGAAACGGCACGTGAAGCTCGTGATGATGTCGCGCGGCACCACGTCGCCCGACGCGGTGTGGCGATAGCCGGTCTCCATGATGTGCGACATCAGCGTCTTGATCTCGATGACGCTGCCGCGCTTGGCCTTGGCCGGCACGTTGATCAGGGCTGATGGCATCAGATCGCTTCCTCGGTGCAGGCGGCGAGCGTCACCACGACATCAGCGGTCGTCGACCAGAACGTGTCGTCGGACAGCCGTGCGATGGCCGTGACCTTCTGGCTGTCGGCGAGGCGGATGCGGGTCGATACCTGGGCGCGTCCGGCGCGCGGCCCGAGATAGAAGTTGCCGATGTTCGGCTGCGGATTCTTCTCGTTGAAAACGTGGATGCTCTTCACATACGCGTCCGCCGTCATCGGGCTGGTGACGCTGACCGTCATCGGCACCGTGTTGCCATTCTCGACCAGCGGCGGGATGTCGAGCTTGACCTTGCCGGTGTGCAAATTGGCTTCACCGACGACATTGCGGATCGCGGCCGACAGCATTGCTGGCGTTGCGTCGGCAGGGCGCACGATCACCAACACTGCGGCGCCTCCGGCGAGGCCCAGAACCGTGCGGCGTGTGGTGTGGTTTGAATTAGCCATCGACAATTGGTCCTAGTTCTTCAGCGTCACCAGATAGGCCACGATATCCTCGATCTGTTCCGCCGACAGGATCGGCTTGCCGCGCCATGAGGCGCCGACACGCGCGAGCCCGTCGATGCGATAGTAGGACGGCATGATCGTCGCCGCATTGAGGTGCGACGCATCGACCAGCCGGAGCCGCAACTGTCCTTCCGACCAGCGGCTGCCGCTGCCGGTGAGGTTCGGCGCGAGGTCGCCCTGGAACGCCTGCTCCGGAAATGGGCCGCTGTGGCAAAGGATGCAAGTCGAGGAACGCTCGACGATCAGCGCCCGGCCGCGCGTTGCGTCACCCTTGGTTCCGGTCAGCGAGGCTGGAATAGCATCGCCGACCACGGTGTAGGGCGGCAGTTTCTCGGCGTCGGCGGGCGCGCAGACTGCGAGCAGCCCCGCAGCGAGAAGCATTGTGAGAGCGAGCCTAGCCAAAGGCGTCTCTCGTAATCGTCCTGAACCAGTCGATCGCCTGGTCGGCCTCGCGCTGACGCACCTCGCTCGGCGCGTCGACCGGGCTCGTCGTCACATCGGCCTCGGCGTACTGATCCTCCTTCGGCTGATAGATGCCCTTGAGCGAGAAGGCATAGCCTGGCGCCACCGTGTTGTAGCAGGCGCCATCGAGCCGCGGCGTCTCCGGCGCCTTGCCTGCAAGCGAATTGACGATCGCGGCCGCACAGGCGCGGCCTTGCGCCGCCGCCGCCGAGGCCGATTTCGGAATGCCGCCGGCGATCGCGGCATCACCGATGACGTGGATATCGGGCACAAGCTTCGAGGCAAAGCAGACCGGATCGATCGGGCACCAGCCCGTGTGGTCGGCGGCGCCGGCGATCTCCGCGATACGGCCGGCTCGCTGCGGCGGGATCACATTGGCGACCGCGGCGGTGTAGTTGCCGAAGTCGGTGACGATCTCGTTGGTCGCCGGATCGACCGAGGTCACCCGTCCGCCCTGCGACAGCGCGATCCTTTCGATCATCCCGGGATAGAGTTCCGCCCAGGCTTTCTCGAACAGCTTCTGCTGCGAGTAATTGTCCTTGGCGTCGAGCACCAGGATCTTGGAGCGCGGCTTGTTCGCCCTGAGGTAATGCGCGATCAGGCTGGCGCGCTCGTAGGGCGCGGGCGGGCAGCGCAACGGCGCGGCCGGCACCGCGATCACGACCAGGCCGCCATCGTCCATGGCTTCAAGCTGCTTGCGCAGCAGCATGGTCTGCACGCCGGCCTTCCAGGCATGCGGCATCTTCTCGGCGGCCGCCTCGTCATAGCCGGAAAGGGCGTCAAAGCGCATGTCGATGCCGGGGGCGAGCACAAGCCGGTCATAGGGGAGCGCCGTGCCATCGGAGAGCGTGATGCTGCGCGCCTGCGCATCGACCTTGGTGGCCGCCTGTGCGGCGACCGTGATGCCGTCGGCCGCAACCTTGTCGTAGGTGAATTGCTGCGCAGAGAGTTCACGCAGGCCTGCGATCACCTCGTTGCTGAACGGGCAGGCGGTGAAAATCTTGTTCGGCTCGATCAGCGTGACCTGAAGCTTGGCATCGAGCCGCCGCAGCGCCCGTGCGCAGGCCGCGCCGCCGAAGCCGCCGCCGATCACCGCGATCCGTGGCGCGCCTTGCGCCAGCGCCGGACGCGCCAGTGCCGCCGCTGCGACGACAGCGGCGCCACGGATTACATCCCTGCGCGTCGGACGACGCGTGACGGCCATGCACGAAAATCCGAATAAGGAAGCGGCGGCGGGGTCGCCGCTTCTGGTTGATCAGGCGAAGGAGATGTTCTGGTTGCGCAGCGGGAAGCTGCGGATGCGCTTTCCCGTCGCGGCGAAATAGGCGTTGAGCACCGCCGGCGCCGCAACGCCGATGGTCGGCTCGCCGACGCCGCCCCAGAACCCGCCGCTCGGCACCATCACCGACTCCACATTCGGCATTTCGTTGATGCGCATCGAGTTGTAGGTGTCGAAATTGGTCTGCTCGATGCGGCCGTCCTTCACGGTGCAGCCGCCGTAGAACAATGCGCTGAGGCCGTAGACGAAGGAGCCCGCGATCTGCCGCTCCACCTGCGCCGGATTGACGACATAGCCGGGATCGGTGGAGGCGACGATGCGATGTACCTTGATCTTGCTGCCGTCGGTCACCGAGATCTCGGCGGCGCCGGCAACATAGCTGCCATAGCCCATCACCTGCGCGATGCCGCGATAGACGCCCTGCGGCGCCGGTGTGCCCCAGCCGATCTTCTCGGCCACGGCGTTGAGCACCGCGAGATGCTTGGGGTGCTTGCCCATCAGCTTGCGGCGGAATTCGAGCGGGTCCTGGCCGGCAGCCTGGGCCAGCTCGTCCATGAAGCATTCCAGGTAGATCGCGTTGTGATTGACGTTGACGCCGCGCCAAAAGCCCGGCGGAACGTGCGGATTGCGCATCGCATGCTCGACCAGCAGGTTCGGCACCGAGTAGCCGATCGCGGCCTCGCCGGATTGCGCGACGCCCTGGAACGCGGCGGGGTCCATGCCGTTCTGCAGCGCTTCCGGGCGCACCGAGAACAGGATCGACTGACCCGACAGCCGGTAGTGCAGCGCGACCAGATTGTTGTCGGCATCGAACGCTCCGGTCAGCTTGCACTGCGTGATCGGGTGATACTTGCCGTGCTGCATATCCTCCTCGCGCGACCACAACAGCTTGATCGGCGTGCCGGGCATCTGCTTGGCGATCGCCACCGCCTGCCGGACATAGTCGGTCATGCCGCGCCGGCCGAAGCCGCCGCCGAGCATCAGCTTGTGCACGTCGACTTTCTCCGCCGGCAGGCCGGAGGCCTCGAGCGCTGCCGCGAACGCAGCCTCGCCATTCTGCGTGCCGCACCACACCTCGCATTTATCTGATGTGTAGAGCGCGGTGGCGTTCATCGGCTCCATCGTGGCGTGGTTCTGGTAGGGATAGCTGTAGACAGCCTCCACCTTCTTGGCCGCGCCGGCGATCGCTGCCTTGGCATCGCCGTTCTGGTTGCCGACATAGGCCGGCTGCGCATTGTCGAGACCTTCGGCAAGCCACTTTGCGATGGTCTCGCTGGAGACCTTGGCATTGTCGCCTTCGTCCCAGACGATCGGCAGCTTGTCGAGCGCAGACTTGGCGTGCCACCAGGTATCGGCGACGACGGCGACGGCGCTGTCGCCGACCTGGACCACCTTCTTGACGCCCTTCATGCCGGCGATCTTGGCTTCGTCGAAGCTCTTCACCTTGCCGCCGAACACCGGGCAGTCCTTGATCGCGGCGTTCAGCATGCCCGGCAGCTTGACGTCGATGCCGTAGGTCATCTTGCCGGTGGTCTTGTCGACGGTGTCAAGCCGCTTCAGGCCCTTGCCGGCGATGGTCCAGTCCTTCGGATCCTTCAGCTTGACGTCGGCCGGCGGCTCCAGCTTGGCGGCGGCTTCCGCGACCTTGCCGTAGGTCGTGGTCTTGCCCGAGGGCGTGTGCGTGATGACGCTGTTGGCGGCCTTGCATTCGGTGGCCGGCACCTTCCACTCATTGGCCGCGGCCTGGATCAGCATCACACGCGCAGTGGCGCCGCCCTTGCGGACATAGTCCTGCGAGCTGCGGATGCCGCGGCTGCCGCCGGTGGAGAAATCGCCCCAGGCGCGCTTGCGGGCGACGCTCTGGCCGGGCGTCGGATATTCGGTGGTGACCTTCGACCAATCGCATTCCAGCTCTTCGGCAACGAGTTGGGCGAGGCCGGTGAGCGTGCCCTGGCCCATCTCGGAGCGGGCGATGCGGATCACCACGGTGTCGTCGGGCCGGATCACGACCCAGGCGTTCACTTCCGGTGCGCCGTCGGCCGCTCGCACCACGGAAGGGCCACCGAACGGCAGATCGAGGCCGAGTGCGAGACCTGCGCCGGCGGTTGCGGTGCCGATCACGAAGGCGCGGCGATTGAGCCTTGAAGGGAGCTTTGGCATGACGTGCTGGTTCATTGCTGCCTCCTCACGCGTTCGCGGCAGCATGGATCGCCTCGCGCACCTGCTGGAAGGTGCCGCACCGGCAGATATTGGTGATGGCGTCGTTGATGTCGTCGTCGGTCGGCTTCGGGTTGTCCTTCAAGAGCGCCGCGACGGCCATGATCATGCCGCTCTGGCAATAGCCGCATTGCGGCACGTCGTTCGCAATCCAGGCGAGCTGCACCTTGTGCATCACGCCGCCCGCCGCAAGGCCCTCGATGGTGGTGATGTCCTTGCCGGCCACTTCGTTCACCGTCACGCCGCAGGAGCGCATCGCGACGCCGTCGATATGCACGGTGCAGGCGCCGCATTGTGCAATGCCACAGCCGTATTTGGTCCCCGTCAGTCCGACATTCTCGCGAATCGCCCACAGCAGTGGCGTGTCGTCCTCGACGTCCACATTGATTGTCTTGCCGTTGATTTTGAGGTTTGCCATCGCTTTCCCCTGAATGGTCCGATCCTCCGATCGGACTTCGGGGCGATGTTGGCCTTGAAACTGGAACGGTTCAAATCAAGAAAACGCGTTTGCAGCGCGGAAGAAAGTTGACGGCGCGGTGTTTGGTCGCGCCCCGCGCGCGCAACATGCCTGTCATGTCTTTTGCGGCGAAGCGACGGCCAGGCGCAGGAAGCTCATGACGCTGCCGAGCGCAGCAAATCCTGCACCCAGCGCCAGTGCGACGGTGGCGCCCTCGCGACCAGCGAGTGCGAAGCAGAGCGCGGCCAGCGCAGCGCCGGTGGTCTGTCCGGTCAACCGCGCGGTCGCAACGATGCTGCTGGCGCTGCCGCTGCGATGCGACGGCGCGCTCGACATGATCGCCTTCAGGTTGGGGGTCTGGAAGAAGCCGAAGCCGATGCCGCAGATCATCGTGCGCCAGACGATGTTGGCGACGCCGGGCTCGGCCGGCAGGGTCGCGAGCAGCACCATGCCAAGCCCGAGCAGCAGCATGCCGATGCCGCCGAGGATGCCGGCCGGATAGCGATCCGACAGCCGGCCGCCGATCGGCGCCATGAAGGCGACCACCAGCGGCCAGGGCGTCATGAAGAAGCCGGTCTCGACCTGCGAGCGGTGCAGTATGTCCTCGAAGTAGAACGGCAGCGACACGAAGGCGAGGCCCTGCACAGCAAACGAGCAGACGGCGGTCGCGGCCGACAGCGCGAAGATCGGACGGCGGAACAGATCGATCGGCAGCATCGGCGCCGGATGATCGGCATGCCGCCGGGTCAGGATCCAGCCGAACAGGAGGGCGCCGGCGAACTCCGAGATGACGAGCGCAGGCGCCGCCTTGTGGGCGGCGCTGCCGATGCTGATGATGAAGAGCCCGAGGCAGGCGCAGGCCAGCGCCGCACCGGCGAAGTCGAAGGCGTGGGTGGCGCGCGGCGTCTTCGGCAGCGTCTTCATGCCGATCAGCAACGCGACGATGCCGAAGGGAATGTTGACGGCGAACAGCCAGGGCCACGGGCCGAGCGCGAGGATGCCGGAGGCGATGGTCGGCCCGAGCGACATGGCGCTCGCGACCACGAGCGCATTGTGGCCGAAGCCGCGGCCGAGCATCCGGCTCGGATAAACGAAGCGCACCAGCGCGGTGTTGACGCTCATCAGGCCGCTGGCGCCGAGCCCCTGCAAGGTGCGCGCGACCAGGAGGCTCGGCAGCGACCACGCCAGCGCACAGCCGAGTGACGCCAATGTGAACAGCAGGAGGCCGCCGATGTAGATCCGCTGGTGGCCGACGATTTCGCCGAGCGCGCCGAGCGGCAGCAGCGTTGCGACGAGGGCGATCTGGTAGACGTTGACGACCCAGACCACTTCCGCAGGGCTGACATGCAGATCGTTGGCGATCGCGGGCAGCGCGATGTTGGCGATCGCGGTATCGAGCGAGGCCATCGCCAGCGCCGTGAAGATCGCGGCCACCGCCCAGCGCCGCCGCTCCCAGGGCAATCCATCAGTGATCGGCGCCGCAGTGGCGCCTGATGTCGGGGTCTTCTCGAGCATGCCTCAAAATGTCTCCGGGATCGCCATGTACTACGCCGCCATCCCGTTCCCCAGCCGCGCCATTGCATGATGCATATGCGAAGCGGCCTTGCCGGACGCGCGCCGGCAGGCTGCGGCCGAGAGTCGGTCGCACGGCGACGAGCGGAACGAAGAGCAACACTCGCGCAAATTGTGTCGCGAGAACGCCGAAATATGACTCGGCGGCCGCGCAACAGATTCAGTGTCGTCCCGGCGTAGGCCGGGACCCACAACCACGAATGGCTATTGTTGCGCGACGCTGGGGCCGCAGCCCTCTTCAACAACACAGCCCTGTGGTGATGGGTCCCTGCTTCCGCAGGGACGACACCGAGATTGTGGCGCGTGAGCGCGATCGATCGAGTTCGTGTTCCCCCGGTGTGTCACACAACCACACGCAAGCGACTTTCGGATAGCTTGCGTCACGGTCGCGATCGACTACGCTTGGCATACAAGCAGGCGCGACGTCAGATCGCGCCGCAACAGGGGACGCGCGCATTGCACGGACAGACCGACTGGCGCAGCGAAGCGATGCGAAGCGCCAGGGAAGGAACCCGGCGCCGCGCATTCACTGGCCTCTGGGTCGCGGCGCTGCTGGCGATTCTCAGCTTCCTGGTCATCTATCCCGTCTTGATGCTGCTGCTCGGGGCGCTCACCGACACCAACCCGGTGGTTGACGGCATCCGCCTCAGCTTGAGCCATCTGTCGATCGCCAATTTCCTCGCTGTGCTTGCCAATCCGAATGTCGGCGAGGCGCTGCTCAACACGCTGATCGCCTGCGGCGGCGGCACGGTCATCGCGGTTGCGATCGGGCTGTTCTTCTCCTGGATCGTGGTACGCACAAACACGCCGTTCAAGGGCTTCATCGCCGCGGCCAGTATCCTGCCGCTGTTCGCGCCACCGCTGGTGGCGGGCGTGGCCTGGGCCATCCTCGGCTCGCCGAAGACCGGGTTGATCAACACAATGTTCAAGTGGATGGGCTCCGACCTGCGCATCGATCTCTATTCGATGTGGGGCCTGGTGTTCGTGTTCGGCATTTACTACGCGCCCTATGTCTACATGTTCACCTCGTCGGCGCTGCGCAACATGGACCCGAGCCTGGAGGAGGCCGCGGAAATCTCCGGCGCCAGCGCGTTCGCCACGCTGTTCACGGTGACGTTTCCGCTGATCATGCCGGCGATCGTCTCGGGCATGCTGCTGTCGTTCATCGTGATGCTCGGCATCTACGGCATCCCGGCCGTGCTCGGCGCACCGACCAATCTGAGCGTGCTCACGACCTACATCTTCAAGCTCACCAACTGGTCGCCGCCGCTCTACAACACCGCGGCCGCCGTCGCGATCATCCTGATGATGGTCACCGGGCTCCTGGTCTATCTGCAGCAGAAATTGCTCAGCGGGCGCAGCTACACGACCGTTGCGGGCAAGGCGTTCCGGCCGCGCAGCCTCGATCTCGGGGCGTGGCGCTGGCTCACCTTCGCGCTCGGGATCGTCTATCTCATCATTGTGGTGGTGCTGCCATCGCTGGCGCTGATCGTCGCTGCCTTCCGCAAGTTCATGTTCATCCGCGATGCCGCCAGCCTGTTCGACATGCGGCAGTATTCGCTGACGCATTTCGAGAGCATCTTCGACAATCCGCTGACGATGAAATCGATCTACAACGCGATTGAGGTCGGCGTCATCACCGCTGTTGTTGGCGGCGCGCTCGCCTTCGCGATCGGCTACACCATCCATCGCACCCGCGTCGCCGGGCGCGGCGCCATCGACCTGATCTCGACGCTGCCGGTCGCAATCCCCGGGCTCGTGGTCGGCGTCGCCTATCTCTGGGCCTGGATCGGCGTGCCCGGCGGGCTCTACGGCACGATCTGGATTCTCGCGCTCGCCTTCATCGCGCGCTTCATGCCCGACACCGTGAAGGCGCTGTCGACCTCGTTCCTGCAGATCCACCGCGAGCTCGAGGAGGCCGCCTGGGTCTGCGGCCGGGGCATGCTGGGCACCATCAGGACGATCGTGCTGCCGCTGGCGCGGCCGGGCGTGCTGGCGTCGATGACGCTGCTGTTCGTGCTGGCGATCCGCGAGCTCGGCTCGTCGCTGTTCCTCTACACCAGCAACACTATGGTGATGTCGGTGTTGCTGCTCGACTATTACGAGGGCGGCAATATCGGCAAGACCGCGGC
The DNA here is from genome assembly GCF_056429065.1 of Bradyrhizobium sp. USDA3010. Lineage (NCBI taxonomy): Bacteria > Pseudomonadati > Pseudomonadota > Alphaproteobacteria > Hyphomicrobiales > Nitrobacteraceae > Bradyrhizobium > Bradyrhizobium sp. USDA3010. The sequence goes on along the minus strand of NZ_JBWJZD010000010.1, from coordinate 191,872 downwards.
CTTCAGCCTGGTGCAGACCGTGCTGCTCGGCGTCCTGATCGGCGGCGCCAACTGGCTGTCGCGTGGGGCGGCGCAGGGCAACGTGGCGCGGACCGGATAACGATAAACGAGGAAGGATTTGGCGATGGATAGGCGAACCTTCACCACACTGGCCTTGGCGAGCGTCGCAACGCTCGCGTTGGCGCCGGCCGCACGGACACAGGAGTTCGGCTCGGCGGAATTGATTGCCGCCGCAAAGGCCGAGGGCAAGCTCGTCTTTTACACCGCGAATTTTGCCGAGATCGAGCAGCAGGTGATCAAGGCGTTCAACAAGCGCTTTCCCGAGATCACGGTCGAGATGGTCCGCGCGCCCGGCGGGCAACTCATCACCCGCGTGAAGACCGAAGCTGCGGCCGGTAAACTGATCGCCGACGTCGTCGACCACTCCGATCGCGCGCTGATGCAACCGCTGGAGGATCTGTTCCAGGACTATGCGCCGCCGAACGCGGCCGATTACAGCAAGGACGCACTGATTTCGCCGAAGCTGTGGCCGCGCGCCACCATCGCCTGGTCGATCGGCTACAACACCGAGCTGGTGAAGGATCCGCCGAAATCCTGGATGGACCTGACCAGGCCGCAATATGACAAGTTGATCGGCCAGGTGTTCGCGCAGTCCGGCGGCACCACTTGGACCCGGATCATGTTCGAGCGCCAGGTGCTCGGCGAGGACTACTGGGCGAGGCAGGCCGCGACCCATCCCGTGCTCTATCCCTCCGGGGCGCCGACGGCCGATGCCCTGGTGCGCGGCGAGATCGCGATCGCGCCGCTGCTCTACAACGTGATCTATCAAAAGAAGAAGGACGGCGCGCCGATCGAGATCTTCTTTCCGCCCGAGGGCGCGCCGGTCAATCCCTATGCGAGCGGCATTCCGAAGACGGCCGCCCATCCCAACGCGGCAAAGTTGTTCCTGAACTGGTGCCTGTCGAAGGAAGGACAGACCTTCATGATCAAGGAGCTCGGCAATCTCACCTCGCTGAAGGAGCCGCCGGCCTTTCCGGAGGGCTTCGATCCCAAGGTGGTCAAGCTCTGGTATCCGAAGTTCGACGATTACGTGAAGCTGCATGCGGCGTGGGTGGCGGAGTGGGACAAGACGTTCGGTTACCGACAATAGGCTGATGGTGCAGCAATGACGGCAACGCTCGAGGTCACCGATCTCAGGAAACAGTTTGCGGTCGGCCGCCCGGCGATCGACGGCGTCAGCTTTGGCGTGCCGGCCGGCGAGATCGTGGTGCTGCTCGGGCCGTCCGGCTGCGGCAAGACCACGACGCTGCGCTGCGTCGCCGGGCTCGAGCATCCGACCGATGGCGAGATCAGCATTTCCGGGCGGGTGGTCTCGTCACCGGCGCGCGGCATCCTGGTGCCGCCGCGCTTGCGCAATCTCGGCATGGTGTTCCAGTCCTATGCGGTATGGCCGCATATGACGGTGCGGCAGAACGTGATCTATCCGCTGAAGCACCGGACGATCGGGCGCAACGATGCCGCCCGCATGGTCGACGACGCACTGGCGCTGGTCGGATTGTCGGACTATGCCGACCGGCCGGTGGTGGCGCTGTCGGGCGGGCAGATGCAGCGCGTCGCGCTGGCGCGCAGCATGGTGTACCGGCCGCAACTCTTGCTGCTCGACGAGCCGCTGTCGAATCTCGATGCTAAATTGCGCCTGCGGCTGCGCGACGATCTTCGCGTCATCCTCAAGCAGACCGGGATGACCGCGCTCTATGTCACCCATGATCAGGCCGAGGCGGTCGTGCTCGGCGACCGGATCGGCGTGATGCGCGACGGCAAGCTGTTGCAGATGGACACGCCCGATGTGATCTACAACCGTCCTGCCGATCTGTTCGTCGCCAATTTCACCGGTGCGACCAACGAGCTTGCCGGCACGCTGGTCGCGTGCAACGGCGGTTATGGCGTGGTCGATTTCGGCGACGGCCGGCAGGGCGAGGTTGCGCTGTGCCAGGCGCTTAATCCCGACGAGAAGGTGCGCGTGGCGCTGCGGCCCGAGAACATCGCGATCGGCCGGTCCGATAGCGCCAACACGTTTGCGGCAAAGGTGCTCGACCGGCGCTACCAGGGCACGCAGACCGCCTACGGCCTCGAGCTGTTCGGCAAACGGCTGGAGGCGATCGAGCTCGGCACCGCCGCGCGCCATCAGGTCGGCGTCGAGGCGCAGGTCGCGCTGCCGCGCGAATTCCTGTGGGCTTACCGTGACAATGGGCCGGCGACCCAGGACTAGCGTGGCCGCAATGACGCGCCGCCTAGCCTTCTTCCACGAGCGCGCGGATGCTGCGGGCGAGGCCAAGGATGCGCGGGCCGCATTCGCGCTCGATCTGCTCGGCGCTGAAGCGGTAGGACGGGACGCCGCAATTGACCGACAGGCAATCGCCTGTCGGCGTGCGATAGAGCGGGGCGGCCACGCCGAAGATCTCGCGCCGCCATTCGCCGAGCGAGACGGCGAAGCCGCGCTCGCGGCACAATTCGACGTCGGGCAATGTGCGCTTCTGCACGTAGTCGAATTCGTCGGGACGTTCGGACTTGACGCGCGCGACATAGGCGCCGAGCTCTTCTTCGGTGAACAGCGAGAGCAGTGCGCGCCCGACCGCGGTCGGCGCCAGCGTGCTGACAAAGCCGACGTCGGGCACATGCGGCGCCGCGTCCGTCGTGCGCAGCGTCTCGACGTAGATGAAATCGATACCGAACGGCATTGCGATCGACACCGTGCCGCCGGCATAGGTCGCGAAATCGCGCATCAGCGGACGCGCGAGCTGACGTACCTTCAGCGCGGACAACACGGGATAGGCGGCGGCGAGCGCGCCGAGCCCGAGCACGAAGCGGCCCTTGGCGTCGCGCCTGAGATAGCCGAGCTGCTCCAGCGTGTAGGTCAGTCGCGAGACCGTCGGCCGCGACAGGCCGGTATGCAACGCAAGTTCGGCATTGGACAGCGAGCCCGGGTGGCGGCGGAACGCGGCCAGCACGTCCAACCCATGCGCCAGGGTGGTCGCAAAGGACGGATCCGCCTGAATTTCGGCAGGGGAAGATGCTGTCATACGGAATATTGGTCTCTGATCGATCAGTTTGTCAATATATCAAAACGAATTTGCAAATCGTGTCGATATCGGTTTATCTGCCGGGAACAAGGACAGAGAACCGCTGAAACGAGGCGCCCTTCCGATGACGATGACCGAGCAAGCCCGAGACGCAAAGCCCGCCGCGATCGACAAGGCGCGGCTGCGCCTGAAATATCAGGAGGAGCGCAACAAGCGGCTGCGTCCTGACGGCAATGACCAGTATCTCCAGATCAAGGGCCAGCTCGCGCATTATCTCGACGATCCCTACACGCCGGTGGTGGAGCGCGCGCCGAAGACCGACCACGTCACCTTCGCCTTCATCGGCGGCGGCTTTGCCGGGCTCGCCACTGCGGCGCGGCTGACCGAGACCGGGGTCAAGGATGTCCGCATCGTCGAGAAGGGCGGCGATTTCGGCGGCACCTGGTACTGGAACCGGTATCCCGGCGCGCAGTGCGACACGGCGTCGATGGTCTATATGCCGCTGCTCGAAGAGACCGGCCACATGCCGACGGAGAAATACGCACATGCGCCCGAGATTCTGGCGCACTGCCAGCGGATCGGCCGGCAGTTCAATCTCTACGACAACGCGCTGTTTCACACCGAGGTGACGAGCCTCGACTGGGACGCCGCGCAATCGCGCTGGATCGTCCGCACCACCAGAGGGGACGCCTTCACCGCGCAATATGTCGGCATCGGCACCGGCCCGCTGCATGTGCCGAAATTACCCGGCATTCCCGGCATCGAGCGCTTCAAGGGCCACTCGTTCCACACCAGCCGCTGGAATTACGACTACACCGGCGGCGATCCCCGGGGCGCGCTGATGGACAAGCTTGCCGACAAGCGCGTCGGCATCATCGGCACCGGCGCAACATCGGTGCAGTGCATTCCGCACCTCGCGCGCGCCTGCAAGGAGCTCTACGTGTTCCAGCGCACGCCGTCGTCGGTCGACGTGCGCGGCAACGGCCCGATCGATCCGGACTGGTTCGCCGATATCGCGACGCCGGGCTGGCAGCAGCGCTGGCTGGAGAATTTCACCGCCAACCAGGCCGGTGGATCGGCCGAGGAAGATCTGGTGCAGGACGGCTGGACCGATCTGTCGAAGCGAATCCGCGCCAAGGTCATGCTGCTGCCGCGCGAGCAGCGGACCGTGGAAAACATGCGGGCGGTGTTCGAGGACTCCGACTTCGAGAAGATGGAGGAGATCCGCAACCGGATCGACACCATCGTCGGCGATCCCGAGACGGCCAGGAACCTCAAGGCCTGGTACGGCCAACTCTGCAAGCGACCATGCTTCCACGACGCCTATCTTCAGGCGTTCAACACGCCGGGCACCCATCTGATCGATACCGACGGCAAGGGTGTCGAGGAGATCACTGAAAACGGGATTGTCGTCGCGGGCAAGGAATACAAGCTCGACTGCATCATCTATGCGTCGGGATTCGAAGTGGGGACCGAATATCGCAGGCGCGCGGGCTTCGATCTGACCGGCCGCGACGGCCTCAAGCTGTCGGAGCATTGGGCCAAGGGCATGCGCACCAAGCACGGCATTCACGTGCACGGCTTCCCCAACGTGTTCTTCGTGCAGCCGACGCAGGGCGCCAATCTCATTTCCAACGTGCCGCACAATCTGACGGAAGCGGCGCGGACCATCGCCTTGATGGTCGCTCATGCGCAGGACAACAACTTCAAGGAGATCGAAGTCAGCAAGGAAGCCGAGGATCGCTGGGTCGAGCTGCTGCTGACCGCGGTCGGCCGGATGATCGGCGGTCCCGATTGCACGCCCGGTTACTACAACAATGAGGGACACGAGCCCGGGCCTGCCGCCAAGCTCAATGTCGGCTATCCGGCGGGCGCGTTGGCCTACTTCAAATACATCGATGGCTGGCGCCGCAGCGGTCAGTTCGAAGGCGTGCAATTCCGCTGAGGGATGTGCGACCGGGACTGATCTTCGCCAAACGAGGGAGTGCTTGAGTAATGACCCAGACAACCGCAGGTGAGACGTCGCACGAACTTCCGAAGGCGGCATCCGCGCCGGTCATCGCGCAGCACGAAGCGACGCTCAAGGCGCTGCCGTTCGCCGACACCAGGGATTTCGACGATGCCGCGCGCGGCTTCCTCGGCACCATCGAGAACGCGCGCGTCACCTCGGCCCAGGGCAGGGTGGTGTGGAGCCTCGAGCCTTACGGCTTCCTCTCCGAGGAGAAGGCGCCTGCGACCGTCGATCCGAGCCTGTGGCGGCAATCGCGGCTCAACATGCATCACGGCCTGTTCGAGGTGGTGCCGGGCGTCTACCAGGTGCGCGGGCTCGACATCGCCAACATGACGCTGATCGAGGGCGACAAGGGCGTCATCGTGGTCGACACCCTGACCTCGATCGAGGGCGCGCGCGCCGGGATGGAACTGTACTTCCAGCATCGCGGCAAACGGCCGGTCGCCGCCGTGATCTTCACCCATACCCACACCGACCATTGGGGCGGCGCGCGCGGCGTGCTCGACGACGCCATGCTGGCGGCGGGTGTGCCGATCATCGCGCCGAACTTCTTCATGGAGCACGCCGTCTCCGAGAACATCATCGCAGGGCCCGCGATGCTGCGCCGCGCGCAATACCAGTTCGGGCCGTTTCTCGCCAAGGGCGTGCGCGGCCAGGTCGACTGCGGCCTCGGCAAGACCATGGCGGCGGGCGGTGTGGCGCTGCTGCGGCCGACCGATCTGATCATCGCAACCGGCGACAAGCGCGTGATCGACGGCGTCGAGTTCGAATTCCAGATGGCGCCGAACAGCGAAGCACCGGCGGAGATGCATTTCTTCCTTCCGCGCTACAAGCTCTTGAACCTCGCGGAGAACTGCACGCACAATTTCCACAATTTGCTGCCGTTCCGCGGCGCCGATGTGCGCGATGCGCTGGCCTGGTCGAAATATCTCGGCGAGGCATTGCAGATGTGGGGCGGCAAGGCCGAGGCGATGTGTGGCCAGCATCATTGGCCGGTGTGGGGGCGCGAGCGGATCGACACCATGATCCGCCAGCAGCGCGACCTCTATAAATACGCGCATGACCAGACTATCCGGCTGATGAACCACGGCCTCAACGCGGCCGAGATTGCCGAGACGATCCGGCTGCCCTCGAGCCTCGAAGGCGCCTGGCACGGCCGCGGCTACTACGGGCACATCAGGCACAATGTGAAGGCGATCTACCAGAAATATCTCGGCTGGTACGACGCCAATCCGGTCAATCTCGATTCCCTGCCGCCGGTCGAGGCCGGCAAGAAGTATGTGGAATACATGGGCGGCGCCGACGCGATCCTGAAACGCGCCACCGTCGATTTCGCCAAGGGTGAATTCCGTTTTGTGGCGCAGGCCGTCAGCCACCTCGTGTTCGCCGAGCCCGACAATCAGGCGGCGCGCGCATTGCTGGCCGATACATTCGAGCAGCTCGGCTATGCCGCCGAGAGCTCGACCTGGCGCAACGCCTATCTGTTCGGCGCCCAGGAGCTGCGGCAGGGCATGCCGAAGACGCCGCCGCGCTCGCCGATGCCGCGCGAGACGCTGGCTGCACTCCGCACCGAGCAGCTCTGGGACGTGCTCGGCGTCCGCCTCAACGGTCCCAAGGCGGAAGGCAAGCGCATCGTGTTGAACTGGAATTTTACCGATACGGGCGAGAGCTTCATCCTCAATCTCGAGAATTCTGCGCTCACCTACGTCAAGGGTGCGCAGGCGTCCGATGCACACGCCAGCTTCACGCTGGCGCGCAGCGTGCTGGATGAGGTGATCGCCAAGCTGACCACGTTCCCGGAAGCGGTCGGTGCCGGCAAGATCAAGGCATCCGGCGAGCCGCTGCGGCTCGGTGAGTTGATGATGCTGATGGATGAATTCCCGCGGATGTTCGAGATCGTCGAGCCGAAGCGGACGGTGGTGACGTAGAGCCACGTGCCGAATTACAACCGTTATTCTGAGGAGCGCGCTCTTGCGCGAGCCTCGAAGGGTCGACGGCCACGGTCCGGCCGTGCATCCTTCGAGACGCGCTTCGCGCTCCTCAGGATGACGGGTTGGCAGACGATGCCTCAAATCCCCAAATACGCCGCCTGGACCTGCTTGTTGTTGGCAAGCTCGGCGCTGGTGCCCTGCATGATCACGTTGCCGCTTTCCAGCACATAGGCGCGCTGCACCAGCGACAGCGCGCGGCTGACATTCTGCTCGACCAGCAGGATCGCGGTGCCCATCTTGTGGATCTCGGCGATCTTCTCGAAGGTCACGTCGGTCATGACAGGCGCCAGGCCCAGCGAAGGCTCGTCCAGCATCAGCAGGCGCGGCTTCAGCATCAGGCCGCGGCCGACGGCGACCATCTGCTGCTCGCCGCCGCTCATGGTTCCGGCGAGCTGCTTCCTGCGGTCGGCGAGCCGCGGGAAGATGCTGTAGACGAGCTCCATCGTACATGCACGATCCGCCTTGGCCTTCGGCGTGTAGGCGCCAATCTCGAGATTCTCCTGCACGGTCATTTCCGGAAACACCTGACGGCCTTCCGGGACATGTGCGATGCCGAGCTCGGGGATGCGATAGGGCGGCAGCGTCGCGAGGTCGACGCCGTCGAACGTGACCTTGCCGGCGAACAGCTTGACGAGGCCGGAGACGGCGCGCAGCGTCGTGCTCTTGCCGGCGCCGTTGGCCCCCAGCAGGCCGACGGCTTCGCCTTCGCCGATGGAGATGCTGACGTCGGTGATGGCGGGGACCGAGCCGTAGCTGGCGCTGACGCGGGAGAGCTCAAGCATGGGCGTCGCCCTGCGCCGGCGGATGCACGTAGGAGCCGAGATAGGCGCGGATCACTTCCGGATTCTCCACGATCTCCTTTGGCGTACCCTCGGCGATCTTCTGGCCGTGGTCGAGCACCACGATGTGACGGGCCACCGCCATGATCGCGCGCATCACATGCTCGACGATCACGATGGTTAGGCCGCGCGCCGACAGTTTCTTCACCAGCGCCACCGCCTGGTCGATCTCGGCCGGGTTGAGCCCGGCCATCACCTCGTCGAGCAGCAGGATCCGTGGCTGGGTCGCCAGCGCGCGCGCCATCTCCAGCCGGCGCTGGTCGATGGTGGTGAGGTCCCTGGCCGGCGTCTGCTCCCTGGCGCCGAGGCCGACGAATTCGATTGCTTCAAGCGCCTTTTTGCGTGCGGCAGCGACATGGCGGTCGCGCAGGAAGGCGCCGGTCATGACATTGGCGAGCACCGTCATCGCGCCGAACGGCTTCGCCACCTGGAAGGTACGGGCGAGGCCGAGCGCGCAGACGTCGTGTGGCCGCAAGCCCACGACCTCGTGACCGAAGGCGAGCACAGATCCGGAGTCCGGGCGATGAAATCCCGTGATCAAATGAAAGCTCGTGGTCTTGCCGGCGCCATTCGGCCCGATCAGCGCGACCGTCTCGTTCTCCTGCACGGTGAAGCTGACGTCCTGCACCGCGCGCAGGCCGCCGAAGCGCTTGCTGAGATCCTTGATGACCAATGCTTCTGCCATCGCAACGACCCTCAGGCGCGCGCCGGCTTGCGGCGGACATAGCGGTGATAGATGTCGGTCGCAAATCCGATCAGCCCGGTCGGCCGCCACAGGATTACAGCCATCAGGATCAGGCTGTAGACCGTGAGCTGGATGCCGCCGACCGAGCTGCCGAGCCAGCTTTGCAGCAGCGCCGAGGTGGTCTCCAGCAGCACGGTGCCGATCACGGGCCCCCACAATGTGCCGATGCCGCCGACGATCGAGACCAGCGCGGCCTCGATCGAGACGCTGAAGCTGAACGCGGTCGCGGGATCGATGAAGTAGATGTACTGGGTGTAGAAGGTGCCGGCGAGCGCGGTCAGGAACGCGCTGATCATGTAGATCTCGCGCTTGACCTTCGGGGCGTTGACGCCGACCGCCTCAGCCGCGTCCTCATCCTCGCCGATCGCGACGAGGTAGTAGCCGATCCAGGACTTCTCCACTCTGTGGGTGATCCACAGGCCGACCACGAGCAAGCCCAGCACGACGTAGTAGTACGACGACTTCTCCTCGAACTGCATCATCAGCGGCGCGCTGCCGAGGTTCGGGATCGTGGTGCCTTCGGCGCCCCAGGCGAAATCGCGGAATTTGAGGAAGATCAGCATCAGCACCTGGGCGGTCGCGATGGTGGCGATGGTGAAATAGGGGCCGCGCAGGCGGAAGCACAGCCAGCCGATCGGCAGGCTCGCCAGCATCGCGACCACGCCGCCCGCGATCATCCCGATCCAGGGCGAGATGCCGTAGTTCACCTGCATGATGGTCGAGGTGTAGGCGCCGAGCCCGAAATAGGCGGCGTGTCCGAGCGACAGCTGCTTGGCATAGCCGCCCATCAGGTTCCAGGCGACGCCGATGAAGGAGAACAGCAGGATGCGGATGAAGATGTCGATCGCGAACGACGAGGTGACGAGCTGGGGAAGGGCGAGCATGACGATGGCTCCGATTGCCAGCCACAGCCATTTCTTGTTGCCGGAGGTCAGCATCAGCGGCCCCTTTTGGCGCCGAGGCCGCTCGGCCTGAAGGCAAGCGTCAGCAGCAGCAGCGCGAACACGACGATCAGGCCAGAGTCCGCGCCGACGAACTGGATGCCGAGCGATTCCGCCACGCCCATCATCAGGCTCGCGACCAGTGCGCCCATCACATTGCCGAGCGTGCCCATCACGACGGCGACGAACGCCATCAGCACGAACACCTGGCCGACGAATGGATAGGCCGAATAGAACGGCATCAGCAGCGAGCCGGCGGCACCGGCGAGCGCCAGTGCAGTGCCGAACGCGACAGCGAACACACGGTTGGGGTTGATCCCCATCAGCATCGCGACGTCGCGGTTCTGCGACGCCGCACGCATGGCGCGGCCGAGATCGGTGGTGTGCAGGAACACCCAGAGCAGCCCGCTGAGCGCCATCGCGACCGCAAAGGCGATCAGCTTTGCCACCGGAATGTACAGCCCGCCGATGTGCCACGCTTCATCCGAATAGGAGGTATGGACGGTGCGATAGTTGGCGCTGAACAACATCAGCGAGAGATTGAGCAGCAGCAGCGACAGCGCAAAGGTCAGGAAGATCTGCGGCATGTCGTTCGGCCCGAGCACCCTGCGGATCAGGAAGTGCTGGATCAGGACGCCGGCGAGGAACAGCACCGGCATCGAGACGACCAGCGAGACCAGCGGATCGATGCCGAACTGGGTGGCGAGGAAGAACGAGATATACATCCCGATCATCACGAACTCGCCCTGGGCGAAATTGACGATCTTGACCACGCCGAAGATCAGCGTGACGCCGATGCTGACAAGCGCGTAGATCCCCCCGATGAGCAGGCCGTTGATCACAGCCTGGGCCAGTGTCTCCCACATGCGATGCGACCGCGGTTCAGGTCTTCATCAGCGGGGCGCGGGCGTCTTCCTTGGGGAAGATGCTGGCGAGGTCGGCATTCTGCCACTGCACGCCGACCGGACGGCCGTAGACGTTCTTGCCGTCGGGACCGAACTTCACCTTGCCGCCCGGGGCCATCGCCGCGTAACCCGACGAGACGTCGAGCGTCGAGAGCGCCTCGCGCACCTTCTTGGGATCGGCGGAGGCGGCGCGCTCCAGCGCGTCGGCCAGCATGAAGGTCTGCGCGACCAGGCCGCCGGCATATTCGAAGGCGAACTCGCCGGTGCGCTTCTTGAACTCGGCGTTGACCTTCTGCGCATCGTCGTTGACGTCATGGTTCCAGTGCGCGACGCCCTGCAGGCCCTCGGCGGCCTTGCCGACATTCTTGTAGAAGTCCGGCATCACGAAGCCGCCCGAGCCGCCATTGATCGCGATGTTGAGCCCGACCTGCTTCACGGTGCGCACGATCAGGATGAGGTCGTTGAGGTAGGACAGCGAGAACAGCGTGTTGGCGCCGGAGGCCTTGACCTTGTTGATCAGCGGGCTCGCGTCGGTGAAGCCGGCTGAGTAGGGCTCGAACATCACGATCTCGACGCCTTCGCCGGGCGCCAGCTCCTTCAGCCCGTTCGAGGTCGAGGTGCCGAATGCGGTGTTCTCGAAGATGACGGCGACCTTGGCCTGCTCGCTGACCAGCTTGGCCATCTGCAGCTGCGCCCTGGCGAATTGCGAGGCGCGCGCGAACGGCGTGAAGGTGTAGGTGCGTCCCTTGTTGAGCTGGTCGGAGCTCGATCCGGTGATGATCGGAACCCGGGCGCGCTCGCAGACTTCGCTTGCGATCAAGGTCAGTGCGCTGGCGTAGCAGCCATGGATCGCCGACAGCTTGTTGCCGGTGATGAGCCGGTCGGTCTCGGTGCGCGTCACCGTGGTGTCGCTCTGCACGTCGGAGACGATGAGGTTGAGCTTGGCGCCGCCGAGCGACTTGATGCCGCCGGCCTCGTTGACCATGTCGACCGCGAGCTTGGCTGCTGCGACGCAGCCGACGCCGATCTGCGCCATGCTGCCGGTGCTCGGATAGAGCGCGCCGATATTGATCGGGTCGGCGGCCCAGCCACGCAGCGGGACGGCGCCGAATGCGCCAGCCGCGAGCACGCCGCCGGCTTTGACCAGGAACTTGCGGCGGGTCAGCTTTGTCCGTGAGGCTTTGGTCAGCGCTGCATTATTAATGGCCGACGGCTTGCGGTCCCCTGTCATGGCGTTCCCCCTGCGCGAGCGCGACTCGGTTGCTCGGTCCGCTCGCTTATTATTTTTGCTCAAGCGGGGCGCATAAGAGCACGTAATTCGGCAATCGCAAAGGCGATATCGGCCGAGGCCACGGGCGAAACGCGTTGCGACTGGTGCGTCGCAGCAATCGAGCGACGCACGCATCAGAGCCGTTCGCCGCGTGGGAGTTGCTGCCGGATGCGGCGGTATTATTGACAATCGATGACCAGCCGGACCGGCACAGGGGTGCCGGCCGGCCCGCCGGATCATTCGATCGGCCGCTGCAACGGCTATCTATTCGGCGCTCGCCACCAGCTTGAAGCGCGGCTTGGCCTCCATCAGGCTGCGATAGGCGGCGAGATAGTCGAGCGCCATGCGGCGCGCGGTGAACCGGGTCTCGAACTGCTTGCGGATGGCGTCGCGGTTGAGCGTCGAAAGCCGGCCGACCGAGGAGATCGCGCTGATCTCGTCCTCGACGATGAAGCCGGTCAGGCCATCCTCGATGATCTCGGGCACCGAGCCGCGGTTATAGGCGATGACGGGCGTGCCGCAGGCCATCGCTTCGATCATTACGAGGCCGAACGGCTCCGGCCAGTCGATTGGAACCAGCAGCCCGATCGCGCCGCTGAGAAAATCCGGCTTCTCGCGGTCGCTGATCTCGCCGATGAACTCGATCAGCGGACTGCTGGTGATCAGCGGCTTGATCAACTCGTCGTAATATTCCTGGTCGGCGCGATCGACCTTGGCTGCGATCTTCAGCGGAATGCCGCAGCGGGTCGCGATCTTGATCGCGCGATCGACGCCTTTCTCCGGCGCGATGCGCCCGAGGACGGCAAGATAGGATTGCTTGGCCGGTTGCGGCGTCAGCAAATTCTCCGGCAGGCCGTGATGGATGGTGCGTACCCAGTGTGCCTGCGGCACCGGCCGCCGCTGGGCATTGGAGATCGAGATCACCGGCATCTTGGAGAAGGTGTTGAAGACGGGCTGGTGCTCCGGCAGGTCGAGCCGTCCGTGTAGCGTGGTCACGAACGGCGTCGGCTGCCGCGAGAATGCCGACCACGGATAGTAGTCGAGATGGAAATGCAGGAAGTCGAATTCGTCGTCGTCGGCTTTTTGCCGCACACGCTCCAGCATCACCATGTGCAGCGCGTTGGGGTCGCGGACGGAGCCGTCGAGCCGCAGTGCCTTCGGCCAGGTCGCATCGAGTTTCGCGGAGGTCTGGGAATCGCCACTGGCGAACAACGTCACGTCATGTCCAAGTGTTACAAGTTCTTCGGTCAGCCAGTGCACGACCCGTTCGGTGCCGCCGTAGAGCTTGGGGGGAACAGCCTCTGTCAGCGGGGCAACCTGCGCGATGCGCATTTCTCCGTCTCCTGTTTGCGATGTGGATGAGCCCTCAGCCCTCTGATGGCAGCGACATGCCAAGGATGGGAACGTTCTCGCACGTGCGAGGTTCCTTAGGCGTGGGAGATCCGCCGCTTCTTTCTTCCATCACACTGTGGTCTTGCTGATGCCATCTCGCTCCAACACGTTTTTGCCGACGCCAGCGTTGCAAAATTGTCGCGCAGTGATGGCTGCATCAAGGAATCCCAACGCCGCCCTTCACGTCATCGTGCACGAGAGCTTCGACTAAAATTTTCTCGTTCACCTTCAACAACTTTTGCAGGACGTCATGGACCATCTGTCAGGATACGCGCATCGCCCGTTCCCCTTTGTGCTGCGCTATCTGCGCCGGCGGCTTCCGTCGCATGTTGTGATTCTGTCGGCCGTCGTTGCGGCGGTTGCCTGCTCCGTAGGCACGCAATACGGCGTGAAGAATCTCGTCGATGCATTGTCGGCAGGACCGTCGGCCGCGAATGGCGTATGGCTGGCATTCGCTCTGCTCATGTCGCTGATCGCAGCCGACAACTTCCTGTGGCGGATCGCGAGCTGGACCGCGAGCTACACCTTCGTCAGCGTCAGCGGCGATCTTCGCCGCGACATGTTCCGACATCTCACCGGCCACGCGCCGAGCTATTTCACGGATCGGCTGCCGGGCATGCTGACCAGCCGGATCACGGCGACGTCGAACGCGGTCTACACCGTCGAGAACATGTTCGTATGGAATGTGCTGCCGCCCTGCATCGCCACCTTCGCGGCGATCACCCTGGTTGGAACCGTAAGCGTGACAATGTCAGCGGTGCTGATCCTGATTGCGGGAACCATGGTGGTGGCCATGTTCCGCATGGCGGCCGCGGGCAGGCCGCTGCATGACGATTTCGCCAACAGGGCGGCGGCCGTGGACGGCGAAATGGTTGACGTCATCAACAACCTGCCGCTAGTGCGAGCGTTCTGCGGCCTCGGCTACGAGCACGACCGCTTCGATGCGACCGTCAATCGGGAACTCGTGGCGCGCGGCCGTTCCTTGCGCTATCTCGAAAAGCTTCGCCTCGTTCACGCTGCCGTGACCGTCATTCTGACGATCGCGATGCTGGCCTGGGCTCTCAATCTCTGGCAGCAGGGCGCAGCGACCACCGGCGACGTCGTGCTGGTCTGCACGCTCGGCATCTCGATCCTCAGCGCCACCCGCGATCTCGCCGTTGCGCTGGTCGACGTCACCCAGCATGTCGCCCGCCTGACCGAGGCGCTGGCGACGCTGTTGCAGCCGCATGAGCTGAAGGATCATCCGGGGGCCGAGGCGCTGGTGAAGAGCGGCGCGGCGATTGCCTTCAACAATGTCTCGTTCCGCTATCCGGGCGGGTTGCAGGTGTTCGAGCGCTTCAGCCTGCGCATCCAGCCCGGCCAGCGGGTCGGCCTGGTCGGCCAGTCCGGCGGCGGCAAGTCAACACTATTTACCCTTCTGCAGCGCTTCTACGACGTCGAGCAGGGCAACATCACGGTTGACGGCCAGGACATCTCGCGCGTCACCCAGCAGAGCCTGCGCGCCGCGATATCGGTGGTGCCGCAGGATATCTCTCTGTTCCACCGGTCGATCCTGGAGAACATCCGTTACGGCCGGCCGGACGCCACCGACGACGAGGTGCGGCGGGCGGCGATCGCGGCGCGCTGCGACTTCATCGAAAGCCTGCCGGAGGGCATGAACACCGTCGTCGGCGACCGCGGCGTCAAAGTCTCCGGCGGCCAGCGCCAGCGGATCGCGATCGCGCGCGCCTTCCTGAAGGATGCGCCGATCCTGCTGCTCGACGAGGCCACCGCGGCGCTCGATGCGGACTCCGAGGAGGCGATCCGCGAGGCGTTGTCGCGACTGATGCGCGGGCGTACGGTGGTGGCGATCGCGCACCGTCTCGCGACGCTGCGCAGCTTCGACCGCGTGCTCGTGCTGCAGGGCGGCCGGATCGTCGAGGACGGTCCGCCCGATATCCTCGTGAAGGGAAGGGGTCCCTACCGCGACCTGGTCGCGCGCGAGATGGGCCGCCTCTCCACCAGCGCGGCCTGACCCCGCGTCATCAATCGCGGTCTTGCGTTCCGGTGCGTTCGTTCGAACCAAGAGTCAGGAAGCAAAGTCGCCAGAGGTTCAGATGGCAGCTGACGTCGTTACGCAGATCATCACTGCTCGCATCACTGAGCACGTCGCAGAATCGCCGTTCTACATTCCGATGACCGGGCCCGCGGCGCGGCCGCGGCGCTCGCTCAAGCATGACGACACCTTCATCGTGCTCGACAGCCATGGCGATATCGGCGCCTCGGCCGGCGGGCCTGACGGCCTGTTCAATGCCGATACGCGCTACCTCGCGCGACTGGAAATGGTGCTGGAGGACGTGCAGCCGCTGCTGCTCGGCTCCAACATGCGCGACGACAATTCGGCGCTGACGGTCGATCTCACCAATTCCGACGTCTATCGCGACGGCCGTCTCACCTTGCAGAAGGACACGCTGCACATCGTGCGCTCGATCTTCCTGTGGCGCGGCACCGCCTATCAGCGCATCGGCCTGCAGAACCACGGCGATGATGCCGCGAGCTTCGATCTGACGCTGCTGTTCGACAATGATTTTGCCGATTTGTTCGAGGTGCGCGGCGAGCGGCGGCCGCGGCGCGGCATCGGCTCGAGCAAGCTGCTCGGCCCGACCGACGTCGTGCTGGAATATTGCGGCCTCGACGAGCAGACGCGGATCACGGCGCTGCATTTCGATCCGCGGCCGACCCGGCTGTCGGTCAACACCGCAACCTATCATTTCGACCTCGAGCCGGGGCAGGTGACCTCGCTGTTCGTCGCGGTGTCCTGCAACAAGCCGATCATGCAGAAGCCGGTGCCGTTCTTCCGCGGGCTGCTGGCGCATCGCCGCGAGATGCGAAATTCGACGGCTGGTGCGGCCAGCATCGAGACCTCGAACAACATCTTCAACGAGGTGCTGTGCCAGGCGATGGCCGACCTCAATATGCTGATGACGGAGACGCCGCAGGGCCGTTATCCCTATGCCGGCATTCCCTGGTATTCGACGACATTCGGTCGCGACGGGCTGATCACCGCGCTGCAGATGCTGTGGGTCGATCCGCGGATCGCCAAGGGCGTGCTGAAGCGGCTCGCGCTGTTCCAGGCCAAGGCGGTCGATCCGCTGTCCGATGCCGCGCCGGGCAAGATCCTGCACGAGATGCGCGGCGGCGAGATGGCCGCGCTGCGCGAGGTGCCGTTCGCGCACTACTACGGCAGCGTCGATTCGACCCCGCTGTTCGTGCTGCTCGCGGGGCTCTATCTGGAGCGCACCGGCGATGTGGAGACGTTGCGCGAACTGTGGCCGGCGGTCGAGGCCGGGTTGCAATGGATCGACGGTCCGGGCGATCCCGATCGCGATGGATTCGTCGAGTATCAGCGCGCCACCGAGGAGGGCCTGCGGAACCAGGGCTGGAAGGATTCCTTCGACGCCATCTTCCACGCCGACGGAACTCTGGCCGAAGGCAATATCGCGCTTGCGGAAGTGCAGGGCTATGTGTTCGCCGGCAAGCAGCTTGCCGCGCAAGCCGCGCGGCGGCTCGGTTTTGCCGACAAGGCTTTGAGGCTCGATGCGGAGGCCGAACGGCTGCGCGAGCGGTTCGAGGCGGCGTTCTGGTGCGAGGAGCTCGGCACCTATGCGCTCGCGCTCGACGGCGCCAAGCAGCAGTGCAGGGTGCGTACGTCGAATGCCGGACAGACATTGTTTTCCGGCATGGTGCGGGAGGACCGCGCGCGACGGGTTGCCGCCGATCTGATGAGCCAGAAATTCTTCTCGGGCTGGGGCATCCGCACCGTCGCCGTGGGCGAGGCGCGCTACAACCCGATGTCCTATCACGACGGTTCGATCTGGCCGCATGACAATGCGCTGATCGCCCTCGGATTTGCCCGCTACGGCCTGAAGCATTCGGTCGCGCATCTGTTCAAGGGCCTGTTCGATGCCGCGAGCTATATGGAGCTGCGGCGGCTGCCCGAACTTTTCTGCGGCTTTCGCCGCGAGCGCCGGCGCGGCCCGGTGCTTTATCCGGTGGCCTGCGCTCCGCAGGCCTGGGCGAGCGCAACGCCGTTCACGCTGCTGGAGGCCGCGCTCGGGTTGGAGTTCGACATTGCGCGCGGCGAGATACGCTTGCGCAATCCGCGGCTGCCGGAATTCCTCAACGACGTGGTGCTGCGCGACCTCAGGCTCGGCGCATCCAGTGTCGATTTGCGGCTGCGCCGCCACGGCGGCGAGGTGTCACTCGAAGTGTTGCGCACGCGCGGCCAGATCCAGGTGTCGATCGTGCTGACGCATTGAGCGTCGTCGCACGGCACGCGCGCGAAATCGTGGGGGAGAGGTATATGCGTCCGAGGATCATGGTGATGCTGGTTGGAGCGGCGCTGCTGACATGCGCGGGTGTCCGCGCCGCCGACGACGAAGGCAAGGCGCCGCCGGCAACTCCTGCGCCGCCAGCAGCCGCTGCACCGAAGGAGCAGGCCAAGGAACCGTCCAAGGAGCCGTCGCCGCCGCCTTCGGTGACCGTGATCGGTGCGCGCGATGCGCACGGCATTCTCGGGCGCGACGTGCGCAGTTCCGCCAATGAGGACATGGGCCGCATCGTCGACGTCATCGTCGACCGCGACGGCAAGGTCCGCGCCGCCGTGATCGATTTCGGCGGCTTCCTCGGCGTCGGCAGCCGCAAGATCGTGGTCGACTGGAACGCACTGCGTTTCGCCGGCGTTTCCAGCAAGAGCGACAGCATCACGCTCGACCTGAACAAGCAGCAGGTCAGCGCTGCGCCGGAATACAAGGAAGATACGCCGCTGATCGTGCTGGGCGCGGCCGGCAGTCTCCATCCATGGGATTACGAGCATTAGGGGGCTCAAGCTGGTCGCGCGTCCGAACTCTACTTTCGAGACGGTTGGCGACGGTCGTGGCGAGCGATCAGCCGGCGGCACCAAAATTGTGCCGCTCGTGCCCGAGCGGCCCGGTCCGGAGGAACCACGAGCGCCGTCGCGCGAAAGCCAGCGTGGGCTCGACTGGTTCATCTTCTTCCTGGCCGACGTGCAAACCGGCTTCGGCCCGTTCATCGCGGTCTACCTGACGACACAGAAATGGACTCAGGTCGAGATCGGCTTCGTGCTCTCGATCGGCGGCATCATCGGCCTCTTGGGCCAGGTGCCCGGCGGCGCGATCGTCGATGCGGCGCGCTCGGAGCGGGTCGTTGCGGGCTGGGCGGTGGCCGCCATCGGCGCCGCCGCGCTGGCCTACGCGCTCTGGCCGATCTTTCCGGTGGTGACGCTCGCCGCGACACTGCACGCGCTCGCAAGCTGCGTGCTGGGTCCGGCGATCGCCGCGATCAGCCTCGGCCTGGTCGGGCCGCTCGCGATCGGCGAGCGGCTCGGCCGCAATGCACGCTTCGCTTCGCTCGGCAACGGCTCGGCCGCAGCGCTGATGGGCGCCTGTGGCTATTTCCTGTCGAGCCGATCGGTGTTTCTCGTGACCTTCATGCTCGCGATCCCGACATTGCTGTCGCTGGCACGGATCCGCGAGCGCGAGATCGACATCGCGCAGGCCCATGGCGAGGTGAAGCGCGAAGTTCCCGACAAACGAGCTACCAGTATCGTCGGTCTGGTGCGACAGCGGTCGCTCTTGATCTTTGCCGGCGCGATGATGCTGTTCCAGCTCGCCAATGCCGCGATGCTGCCGCTGATGGCGGGCGTGGTGACGACACGGTCGAGCCAATGGGCGCCGGTCCTGATCGCGGCCTGCATCATCGTGCCGCAGGCGATCGTCGCATTGTGCTCGCCGTCGGTCGGCCGCAAGGCCCAGGCCTGGGGCCGGCGGCCGCTGCTCCTGATCGCCTTCGCCGCGCTCGCGATCCGCGGCCTGTTGTTCGCCACGGTGCGGGATCCCTATCTGCTGGTCATGGTGCAGATCTTCGACGGCATCACCGCGGCGATCTTCAGTGTCATGGTGCCGCTGATCGTGGCCGACGTGGCGTTCGGCAGCGGCCATTTCAACCTGGCGCAGGGCATCGTCGGAACCGCGGTCGGCATCGGCGCGTCGCTCAGCACGGTGCTGGCCGGCTATGTCAGCGACAAGCTCGGCAGCAGCACCGCCTTCATGGGCCTGGCCGGCGTCGCCGCGCTGGGGCTGTTCATGATCTGGCTGGTGATGCCGGAGACGCGGCGGACGGCATGACGCAGGCAGGCTTGGCCCCGCGGTACCCTTCCTCATGCATGCGCCGTCATATATGAATGATTTGCTGGCGGAACGAGCCGATAGTCCCGTGGATTAATCAATCCAAAATCGTGATCTGGTAAGGATCGACGCGGCGCGGGCAGGCATTTCGACCGAGGAATGGCATGGTAAATCGAACGACGACGGCGCAAATCACCCGAGCAATGCGGCGTTGGGGCCCTCCCGCCTTTGTGACTTTCGCGGCGATGGTCACACTAGCGTCATTGACCGGCGGCGTTGCGGCAAAGCAGCAGCGCCCTGCGGAAACGGTCGAGGCGACCGCGCCGCGCGCCGCGGGCGAGCCGATCATGGCGATCGTGTCGATCAAGGCCCAGAAGGTGACCTTCTACGACGCCGACGGCTGGATCTACCGCGCGCCGGTGTCGAGCGGCGTCAAGGGACGCGAGACCCCGGCCGGGGTCTTTGCGCTGATCGAGAAGGACAAGGACCACCACTCGACGCTTTATGACGATGCCTGGATGCCGAACATGCAGCGCATCACCTGGAACGGCATCGCGCTGCATGGCGGCCCGCTGCCCGGCTATGCGGCCTCGCACGGCTGCGTGCGGATGCCCTACGACTTCGCCGAGAAGCTGTTCGACAGGACGCGAATCGGGATGCGTGTGATCATCGCGCCGAACGACCCGACGCCGGTCGATTTCACCCACCCCGCGCTGTTCGTGCCGAACGCCCAGGCCATCGCGGCTGCTCCGGCGCGTGCTGAGACGTTGTCCCGCGAAGCTGCGGATGCCGCCAAGGTGGCCGACGAGGCAAAGAAGGCGTCCGTGGCCGCGACCAAGGAAGCTGCACTGTTCACGCCGGCATCGTTGCGCAAGCTGGAAAAGGCCAAGACCCGTGCCGACGCCGAGCTTGCGTTCGCCGACAAGATGCTCGCCAATGCCAAGACCGATCAGGCCAAGGCGCGCGCCGAGGATCTGAAGCAGAAGGCCGCCGCCAAGGCCGCGGAAGCGACGACGCAGTTCGAGGCGGCCCAAGGCGACGCCAAGCCGAAGCTCGACGCCGCAGCGGCCGCAAAGGACGCCGCCAAGGCGGCCGAGACCAAGAAGGCCGACACCCAGAAGGCTGCGACCGAGGCGAAGCTCGCGCTCGAGCCGGTCTCTGTCTACATCAGCCGCGCGACGCAGAAACTTTACGTCCGGCGCAACACCCATAAGCCATGGGCTGACGGTGGCGAGGTGTTCGACTCAAGCATCGAGGTTCCCGTCACCATTCGCGATCCGGACCAGCCGATCGGCACGCATATCTTCACGGCGATGGCGCGCAACGACACCGGCCTGCGCTGGACCGAGGTGACGATCGACGACGGTGACAACGCCAAGAACGCGCTCGACCGCGTCACCATCCCGCAAGATGTGCTGGATCGCATCGCGCCCACTGCCGTGCCGCGCTCGTCGATTATCATCTCGGACGAGCCGCTGAGCGCCGAGACCAACTACCGCACCGAGTTCGTCGCCGTGCTGAGCAACCAGCCCCAGGGTGGTTTCATCACACGCAAACCGACCCGGCTGATGGAAACCGACGACATGGTTGCGAGCGGGGACGGAGACAGTTTCGGCTTCTTCTCTCAGCGCAGCTGGAATCCCCAGTCCGGCACCCAATACGGCTATCCCCAATACGGCAATCCTCAGGCGCCGACCCAGTACGGCTCCCCGTATTATGGCAATCCTCAATCCGCCAATCCGCGCCGGCGCGGCGGCCAGTACTACTGGCAATCGCAACAGGACTGGTAGCAGGGCGCTGCCGCTGGATCAGACAGCACTCTGAGCGTCGGACGGCGGCGTGACACCGCCGTCCGATCGCGTGAGCGCTGTTACGGGCGAGCTTCCAGGATCAGGTTGAACGGCGTTTCCGCCGCGCGGCGGAAGCGTGAGAAGCCACCCTGGCGCGCCACCTCACGCAGCCTGGTCTCGCCGGCCTGCGCGCCGAGTGCAAGCCCGACCTCCTGGTCCAGCGACGCCGGCGTGCAGATCATCGTCGACGCTGCGTAGTAGACGCGCCCGATCGGATTGAGGTTGTCCTCCAGCCGGTCGTTGGCGAACGGCTCGATCAGCAGGCAGGTGCCGTCGTCGGCGAGGGTGGAGCGGGTGTGCTTGAGCGCGCCGACCGGGTCGCCCATGTCGTGCAGACAATCGAAGAAGCACACCAGGTCGTAGCGATTGGCAGGGAAGTCCTTGGCCGAGTGCGTCTGGAAATGAACGCGGTCCGACAATCCCGCCTCCTTCGCAGCCATCCGCGCCGCCTGGATCGAGCCGTCATGATAGTCGAAGCCGAAGAAGGTTGACTTCGGAAACGCCTCCGCCATCAACCGGGTCGAGACGCCGTGGCCGCAGCCGACGTCGGCGACGACAGCGCCCTTCTTCAGCTTGTCGACGACGCCCTCGAGCGCCGGCAGCCATTCCTGCACCAGATAGTGCTTGTAGCTGGTGCGGAAGAACCGCGCCGTGCCGCAGAACAGGCACTCGCTGCGCTTGTTCCAGCCGACGCCCTTGCCGGTCTTGAACGCGTCGGTAATTTTCGGCTCGTCGAGAAATGTCGCGCCGACCAGGCTTCCCACGGCGCCGAGGAAGACCGGGCTCTCCTCGTCGGCGAGCGCGAGCGCCTGCTCGGGCAGCATCGAGAATTTTCCGGTTGCGCTGTCGTACTCGACGTAACCGGAAGCGGCCTGCGCGGAGAGCCACTCCTGAACGTAGCGTCCGGCTGTTCCTGTTGCCTTGGCCAGCGCCGCTGCATTCATCGGTCCTTGCTGCGCGAGAGCCTTGTAGAGCCCGAGCTTGTCGCCCAGCAGCATCAGCGAGGCGTTCATCGCCGCGCCGACATCGCCAATCATCTTTCCCATGAATGAATTAAGACGCTCCTCGTTGACGTCCATGATGTTCCTCCATCGCAATCGGTTTTGCCAAAAGTCCGTCAGTGGCAATGACACATATGCGCCGTCGTCCGGGCAGGTAGCCATGGGGCGACTTGATCGCATGAAAGGTTCGCTGAAATGACCCGATTGTTACTTGGGACGCCGGAGCGGCCCGACCTCTCAAACCTGCGAGGCAGGCGGCCTATGCCGCCGTCTGCGGCATGATCAGCCTCTTGTACAGCGCGCCGTAGCAGGCGGCCGACAGGTCCCAGCTGTAGGACTTGGCCATCGCGCTGGCGCGCATGGCATTGAGGCGATCCTTGGCGCGATAGGCGTCGAAGGCGCGCCTGACGCCGCCGAGGAAGGATTCCGCCGATGGCTGCGCGAACAGGAAGCCGGTCTCGCCGTCGGCGATGGTCTCCGCGAGCCCGCCGGTCTGGTGGCCGATCGGCAGCGAGCCGAAGCGCTGCGCATACATCTGGCTGAGGCCGCAGGGTTCGAAGCGCGACGGCATCAAGGTGAAATCGCTGCCGGCGAAGATCCGGCGCGCCTGCGCATCACTGAAGCCGATGATGACGCCGATCGCGTCGGGCCGGCGCCGATGCGCGGCCACCAGTGCGTCCTCGATCGCCGGCTCGCCGCTGCCGGTGACGACGATCTGTCCGCCGTCCCTGATGATCTCGTCGGCGGCCGACAGCACGAGGTCGACGCCCTTCTGATGCACGAGCCGCGCAACCAGGCCGAAGATCGGCCCGCGCGAGACCGCAAGGCCGAACTGCCGGCGGACATAGTCGGCGTTGGCCTGCTTGCCCTTCCAGTCGCCGGCGCCGAACGGCTGCGCGAGCTGTGCGCAGTGGCGCGGGTCCCAGCTCTCGTCGATGCCGTTGAGGATGCCGGTCAGCTGCTCGGCGTCGGAGCGGACGCGCAGCAGGCCCTCCAGCCCGCAGCCGAGCTCGGCGGTGGTGATCTCCCTCGCATAGGTCGCGCTGACCGTGGTCAGATGCGAGGCGTAGACGAGGCCTCCTTTGAGGAAGGACAGCTTGTCGTAGAACTCCAGCCCGTCGATGTGGAATGAGCTTTCCGGTGCGCCGATCCGCCGCAGCGAGTCCCGCGGAAACAGGCCCTGATAGGCGAGATTGTGGATGGTCAGGATCGATGGAATCCGCGCCTCGCGCCATGCGAGGTAGGCGGGTGCGAGCGCGGCCTGCCAGTCGTTGGCGTGAACGAGGTCCGCTGCCCAATTCTTGTCCAGCGTTCCGGCTGCAAGTTCGGCAGCGGCGGAGGCAAAGCGGCCGAAGCGGATGTCGTTGTCGGGCCAGTCGCGGCCGGACTCGTCGCCATAGGGATTGCCCGGCCGGTCGTAGAGCTGCGGACACAACAGCACGTAGACCGGCAGCCCGTCTTTGGTCGATGCGCGCCCGAGCGTGCAGGCCGGCATCTCGGCGAGGGCCTCGCATTGTCCAACGATTTCAATATGAGTGAACTGTTCGACCACGTCCCGGTAGCCGGGAAGTATGATCCTGACGTCGCTCCAGGAGCGGAGCGCCCGGGGAAGTGCAGCGGAAACGGCGCCGAGCCCGCCCACGCGGACGAAATCGTCCATCTCCGTCGTGACGAATAAGACCTTCAACAAGCGCCCTCGTTCCCGCCCGTGACAAGGCTATGCAAGATCGGGTCCAATCTGCCTTTGAGTAAAATGCAAGACGGCCCGGGTCCCGGTCTGGACGAGACGCTTTCCTGTCAGGGCGGCTCACTTTAGGGTCTCGCGACGCCGAACAACGGAAACGACGAAGCTGGAGGAAGCCTTGGCCACGACAATAGCCGCTGACGATGAGGGGAATTTGACACGGAGCTTTGACGGCCTTCGCGTGCTCGATTTTTCGACCACGATCGCCGGACCTCATTGCACGCGGATGCTCGCCGACATGGGTGCGGAGGTGATCAAGATCGAGCCCGCCGAGGGCGAGACGATGCGGACGCGGCCGCCGGTGCGCAACCATTGCTCGACGGCGTTCGGCCAGCTCAATATCGGCAAGAACAGCCTCGTGCTCGACCTGAAGTCGCCGGCCGGCGTCGAAGCCGTGCACCGGCTGATCGCGACCGCGGACGTGCTGGTGGAGAATTTCCGCCCCGGCGTGATGCGCCGGCTCAAGCTCGACTATGCCTCGATCCGCGACATCAATCCGAAGCTGATCTTCTGCTCGATCTCCGGCTACGGCCAGACCGGCCCATCGGCGGAATTGCCGGCCTATGCGCCGGTGATCCATGCCGCTTCAGGCTACGAGATGGCGCATCTCGCCTACCAGCCGGGCCGCAGCCGGCCGGATTATTGCGGCATCTATCACGCCGACGTGTTGACCGGGGTCTATGCCTTCGGCGCGATCTCGGCGGCGCTCTATCAGCGCGGTGCCAGAGGCAAGGGCCAGCACATCGACGTCTCGATGCTGGAATCGATGCTGAGCCTGACCCTGAACGAGTTGCAGTGGTCGCAATTCGAGGTGAAGCAAACCCAGCGGCCGATGTTCGGCCCGATCGAAACCACCGACGGCTACGTGATGGTGGCGATCGCCAGCGAGAAGACGTTCCAGAACCTGATGCAGGTGATCGGCCGGCCTGAATGGGTGTCCGATCCGCGCTTCGCCAAATATTCCGATCGGCGGGAGAATTGGGCTGATCTGATGGAGGGCGTCGAGGCGTGGTCGCGTTCGGTCAGCACGCAGGCCTGTCTTGCCGCGCTCAATGAATATGGCGTGCCGTCGTCGGCCTATCGCACCGTGCGCGAGGCGCTCGCCGATCCGCAAATCGCCCATCGCGGTGCACTGGCCGAGGTTGAGGACGGCGGTGGCAGCTTCAAGGTGCTCAATCTGCCGTTCCGGATGTCCGGTGCTGCGGTCGGTGCGGCCAGGCGGATGTCGACGCTCGGCGAGCACACGCTGTCTTATCTGAAGGAGATCGGGCTCTCCGACGACCAGATCGCTGGCTTTGCATCGCAACCGGCAAAGACGGCGCGCAGCTAGAGCATGATCCGGACCCGGAGGGCCGAGTTGGCGCAAAGGGGATGCCGCTTTCCGGAAGGATCGTGCTCAAACAGCTGGACGAGATCATGATGCGGGTCCACGTGATCGCATCGTGATCGAGCTGCGGCTTTTCATCCGTTTTACGGTCTTGTCGCGCGCGGCGATTCCGGACAAGCTGCCTGCCAACGTACGACGATCCGGAACACCGGACGTCGCCACCTGGGAGGGAGCATCGATGAAGCTGGCCGGGCGCGCGCACGCAGTTGCGCGCATATTTCTTGTGGCGGGATTAGGCGCAGCGGCGTTCGCTGCACCGGCCCATGCGCAGAAGCAGGGCGGAACGCTCACCGTCGGCCAGGAGCTGGACATTCCGGGCTTCGACCCGCTCAAGGTCGGCGTCTACGATACATCGGCCAACACTGCGGCAGCCTCGATCTTCGACACGCTGATGACGCTCGACGAGAAGGGCGAGCCGAAGCCGAAGCTCGCGCTGTCGTGGGAGCATTCCGAGGACTTCAAGACCTGGACCATCAAGCTGCGGCCCGGCGTCAAATTCCACGACGGCACGCCGTTCAATGCGCAGGCGGTGAAGGAGAATTTCGACCGCCAGAAGGATCCGGCCAACAAGTGCCGCTGCGCCTTCTACATTACCAGCATCAAGAGCGTGGACGTCGTCGATGACCTCACGGTGCGCTACAATTTCAGCGACCCGGCGGTGAACTTCCCGGCGACGCAATCGATCCAGAGCTCCAACAACGTGATGCAGTCGCCGACCGCGTGGAAGACCAAGGGCGATGATTACAATCGCAACCCGGTCGGTACCGGTCCCTACATCTTGAAATCCTGGAACGCCGGCGACCGCATGGTGCTGGAGAAGAACCCGGACTATTGGGATAAGGGCAAGCCCTATCTCGATCGCGTCATCCTGAAGCCGCTGCCGGATGCGCAGTCGCGCTTCGCCTCGCTGCAATCCGGCGAGGCCGACATCATCTGGGACGACGAGGCCGACGCCGACAATATTATCAAGGCGCGCAAGGACGCGAGTCTGACCGTGCATACCTATCAAGGCTCCGGGGCCGCAGTCGCCGCCTTCAACACCAAGGTCCCACCGTTTGACGACGTGCGCGTGCGCCAGGC
This sequence comes from Bradyrhizobium sp. USDA3010, assembly GCF_056429065.1. Lineage (NCBI taxonomy): Bacteria > Pseudomonadati > Pseudomonadota > Alphaproteobacteria > Hyphomicrobiales > Nitrobacteraceae > Bradyrhizobium > Bradyrhizobium sp. USDA3010. The sequence goes on along the minus strand of NZ_JBWJZD010000010.1, from coordinate 165,451 downwards.
GCTGGTGATGGCGCTCGACCGCGAGAAGATGTCGCAGGCGATCACCAATGGTCTGGCGCGGCCGGCCAGCAATCCCTACGGCGACGGCTCCTGGGTGAAGTGCAAGGATGACGGCGCGCTGCTCTACGATGTCGAGAAGGCCAAGGCGTTGATCAAGGATTACGGCAAGCCGGTCGAGTTCAAGATGCTGGTCACGGCGACGCCGCGCGGCCGCACAGGCGGTCAGGTGTTGCAACAATTCTGGAAGCGGATCGGCGCCAATATGGAGATCGAGCAGGTCGATCAGGCGACCATTCCGCCGCGCGCCTTCATGCGCCAGTTCCAGCTCACGCCGTGGCGCATCGTCGATCTCGCCGATCCCGACCCGCAGATGTACGCCAATTTCCACACGGGCAGTCCGGTGGCGCTGGCGAACTATTCCAATCCGGAGCTCGACCGGCTGCTGGAGCATGCACGGACCACCGCCGACGTCGCCCAGCGTACCGACGATTATTGCGCGATCAGCCGCCTGATCAACAAGGAGGCGATCTGGTTCTGGACCTTCCAGAACACCTACTACGCGATCTCGAGCACGAAGGTGAAGGGCGTGCCAAAGATGTTCAACGGGGTGCTCGACGTCTCCTACGCCTGGAAGGAATAGCCTTTCATGCTGTTCTTCGTCGCGCGCCGGCTCCTGTACCTTGTACCGGTGCTGATCGCGGTTTCGGTCCTGACCTTCGTGATCGCCTCGCTGCTGCCCGGCGATCTCGCCTACGTGATCCTCGGCGACCAGGCGACGCCGGAGAATGTCGCGGCGCTGCGTCACGACCTGGGTCTCGATCAGCCGATCTGGCTGCGCTATCTCGGCTGGCTGTGGCACATCCTGCAGGGTGATTTCGGACGGTCGTTCCGCACCGGGCAGACCGTGTGGCAGGCGGTCAGCGAGCGCGTGCCGGTCTCGTTCGAGCTGATGATCTTCGCCGAGCTGATCGGGCTTGCGATCGGCGTGCCGCTGGCGATCGCCTGCGCCGCCAAGGCGGGCTCCGCGTTCGACCGCTTCATGACCGGCTCGGCCTTCGGATTGCTGTCGGTGCCGACCTTCCTGTCCGCGATCCTCTTGATTTATTTGTTTGCGGTCGAGCTGCGCTGGCTGCCGGCGACCGGCTATGTGCCGTTTACCGAGGACCCGGTCGCCAATCTGCGCTTCATGGTGCTGCCGGCGCTGACGCTCGGGCTTGCGGAATGGCCGGGCATCATGCGCGTGCTGCGCTCCGACATGATCGCTGCGCTCCAGGAGGACTATATCGCGCTCGCCAAGGCCAAGGGCCTGAAGCCGTCGCGCATCCTGTTCGTGCATGCACTGAAGCCGTCGTCGCTGACACTCGTCACCATCACCGGCATCAATATCGGCCGCCTGATCGGCGGCGCCGTGATCGTCGAGACGATCTTCGCGCTGCCCGGCATCGGCCGTCTCCTGGTCGGCGCGATCCTGACCCGCGACCTCATCATCCTGCAGGGTGTCGTGCTGCTGGTCGGCGCGGGCTTCGTCATCATGAACTTCATCGTCGATCTGCTCTATGCCTTACTCGATCCGAGGATCCGCCATGGCCACGCTTGAGCTCAGCCTCGACGAGAGCAGTGCCGCACCGGCGCGGCGCAAGCGCCGGGTTGGCACGCTGTTCTGGCTCGCCATCGGATGGACCGTCGTGGTATTTGCGGTCGCGATCCTTGCGGACCTGCTGCCGCTGCCGAGCCCGACCGACATGGACATGCTGGAGCGGCGGGCGCCGGTTTCGGCCGAGCACTGGCTCGGCACCGACGGCCTCGGCCGGGATGAATTGTCGCGGCTGATCTATGGCGCCCGCATCTCGCTGATCGTCGGCCTCTGCGCACCTATGATCGGTGTCACCATCGGCGGCGCGCTCGGTATCCTCGCCGGCTATTTCCGCGGCCGTTTCGAATCCTTCGTGGTCGGCGGCATGGACGTGCTGCTGGCATTTCCGCCGCTGATCCTGGCGCTTGCGGTCACCGCCTTTCTCGGCCAGTCGATCTTCAACCTGACCTGCATCCTCGGTGTGCTCGGCATCCCGGCCTTCATGCGGGTGGCGCGGGCGTCGACGCTGACGCTGGCACGGCGCGAATTCGTCATCGCGGCGCAGGCGCTCGGCGCTACCCATGCACGCATCCTGCTGCGCGAACTGCTGCCCAACGTGCTGTTGCCACTCATCGCCTTCTTCCTGCTCGGCGTCGCCGTCACCATCGTGGTCGAGGGCTCGCTGTCCTTCCTCGGCCTCGGCGTGCCGCCGCCGATCTCGAGTTGGGGCAGCATGATCGGGGAGGGGCGCGAAAGCCTCGAGGTGGCGCCGCAGCTCGCCTTCATTCCGGCGATTGCGATGTTCCTGACCGTGCTCTCGTTCAACCTGATCGGCGACACGATGCGCGCGCTGACCGACCCGAGGCAGGGTGCGCTATGAGCGGTGCGCTGCTGTCGGTCGAGGACGCGGTGGTCGACCTGCCGACGCCGCGCGGCAATCTGCGGGCGGTCGATCATGTCGATCTCGCCGTCGGCGCGGGCAAGACGCTCGGCATCGTCGGCGAATCCGGCTGCGGCAAGACCATGCTGTCGCGGGCCGTCCTGCAGCTGCTGCCCAAGAAGGCCAAGTTGTCCGGCCACGTGATGTTCGACGGGCAGGATCTCACGACGCTGTCGGCGGAGAAATTGCGCAAGCTGCGCGGCCGCTCGCTCGCCGTCGTGTTCCAGGATCCCATGACCTCGCTCAATCCGGTGCTGACCATCGGCACCCAGCTGATCGAGACCATCCAGGAACATCTCGAGCTCGATCTGGCCCAGACCAGGCAGCGCAGCATCGAACTGCTGACGGCGGTCGGCATTCCGGCGCCCGAGCAGCGGCTGACGCAATATCCGCATCAGCTGTCCGGCGGCATGCGCCAGCGCGTCGCGATCGCGGTGGCGCTGTCCTGCGAGCCGAAGCTCCTGATCGCCGACGAGCCGACCACCGCGCTCGACGTCACGATCCAGGCGCAGATCCTCGATCTCTTGGCACGCGAGCAGCAGCGCCGTCATATGGCGATGATCATCATCACGCATGACCTCGGCGTGGTCGCCGGCCGTACCGACGAGGTCGCGGTGATGTATGCGGGGCGCGTCGTCGAGCGCGCGCCGACGCCGGCCTTGTTCAAGCAGATGCGGATGCCCTACACCGAGGCGCTGCTCGCCGCGCTGCCGAAGCTCGACGTGCCGCCGCATACGCCGTTGCCGGCGATTTCGGGGCGGCCGCCCGATCCGACCCGGCCGCTGAAGGGCTGCTCGTTCTCGCCGCGCTGCCGCTATTCGGCCGGGCGCTGCAGCACGGAGAAGCCGCAGCTCAGTCCGGCGGAGACATTAGAGCATCTCTATGCCTGCTTCCATCCGATCGCGGCGGGACGTGGCGCATGATGTTGCAGGCCGCATCCAATCCGCTGATGAAAGTGGAAAACCTCGTCGTCGAGTATTCGGTGGGGGGCAAGACCATCCATGCCGTCTCCGATGTCAGCCTCGAGATCGCGCGCGGCGAGACGCTGGGGCTGGTCGGCGAATCCGGCTGCGGCAAGTCCACGCTCGGCCGTGCCGTGCTGCAATTGGGCCAGGCCGTCTCCGGCAAGGTGCTGTTCGACGGCCACGACCTCACCACCCTGAAGGGCGAGGCGCTGCGCAAGATGCGCCGGCGCGTGCAGCTGATCTTTCAGGACCCGATCGCCTCGCTCAATCCGCGGCGGCGGATCGGCGACATCGTCGCCGAGCCGCTGGTGATCGCGGGCGTCAAGGATCCCGAGGAACGCCGGCGGCGCGTCAGCGAGGCGCTGTCGGCGGTCGGCCTCGATCCGGCGCTGGTAAGCGGACGGCTGCCGCACGAATTCTCCGGCGGACAATGTCAGCGCATCTGCATCGCCCGTTCGCTGGTGCTCAATCCGGAATTCGTGATCTGCGACGAGCCGGTGTCTGCGCTCGATGTCTCGATCCGTGCGCAGATCCTCAATCTGCTGGAGGAGATGAAGGCTCGTTACGGCCTGACCCTGCTGTTCATCGCCCACGACCTCGCCGTGGTGAAGGCGGTCTCGGATCGCGTCGCGGTGATGTATCTCGGCCGGCTCTGCGAGGTTGGTCCGTCGGAGCAGCTGTTTATACGGCCGGCGCATCCTTATACCGCGCTGCTCATCGAAGCGATCCCGGTGCCGGATCCGGATGTCCGGCCGACCCAGAGCGTGCCGGTCGGCGAGCCGCCGTCGCCGATCGCGCCGCCGTCGGGCTGTCGCTTCCGCACCCGCTGCCCGCGGGCCGATGCGCGCTGTGCCAGCGAGGCGCCGGAACTGCGTCTGGTTGCGCCCGGCCAGTTCGCGGCTTGCCATCATCCGCTGATCTGAATAGTCACCCTCTGAACAGTGACGCGTTGGCATTCGAGCGAGCTGCATGGCGGCTTGCTCGAAAATGGGGTCTTGAGCGTTTGTCCCGGGCGGGCAGGCGTGGCAAGGTCCGCCTCAAGAACAAGTTTCGGGAGAACAGCGATGAAGAGTTTCCAGGTCGTCGATTTCAACGCCCCCTTGAAAGAGGTCGATCAGCCGACGCCGCAGCCGTCGGGCACGCAGGTGCTGATCAAGGTCAAGGCCGCCGGCGTCTGCCACAGCGATCTGCACATCTGGGAGGGCGGCTACGATCTCGGCCATGGCCGCAAACCGCTGTCGCTGAAGGACCGCGGCGTCTCGCTGCCGCGCACGATGGGCCATGAGACGGTCGGCGAAATCGTCGCCTTCGGGCCGGATGTGAAGGACGCCGATAAGGGCGCCCTCAAGGTCGGCGATGTCACGCTGGCCTATCCGTGGCTCGGCTGCGGCAAATGCCCGACCTGCATTGGCGGCGACGAGAACATGTGCGCGATCAAGCCGAATGCGCTCGGCGTCTATTGCGACGGCGGTTATGCCGATCACATGACGGTGCCGCATCCGAAATATCTGCTCGACCTCAAGGGCCTCGATCCCGTCACGGCCGCGCCTTACGCCTGCTCTGGCGTCACGACCTACAGTGCGCTGAAGAAGGTCGAGAAGGATCTCGACACGCCGATCGTGATCTTCGGCGCCGGCGGGCTCGGCCTGATGGCGCTCTCGCTGTTGAAGGCGATGGGCGGCAAGGGCGCGATCGTGGTCGACATCGACGCCAGGAAGCGTGAGGCTGCGGAAGCTGCCGGTGCGCTCGCGACCGTCGACGGCAAGGCGCCCGACGCGCTGGAGCAGCTCATCAAGAAAGCGGGGCAGCCGATCCGCGCCGCGATCGACCTGGTCGGCAACGCCCAGACCTCGCAACTCGGCTTCGATTGCCTGACCAAGGGCGGCAAGCTCGTGATCGTCGGCCTGTTCGGCGGCGGCGCGACCTGGGCGCTGCCGCTGATCCCGATCAAGGCGGTCACCATCCAGGGCAGCTATGTCGGCAATCTGCGCGAGACGCAGGAGCTGCTCGACCTCGTCCGGACCAAGAAGATCCCGGCGATCCCGGTCACGCCGATGCCGCTGGCAAAGGCGAACGAGGCGCTGACCAATCTGCAGAAGGGCCAGCTGGTCGGCCGCGCCGTGCTGATGCCATAGATCAGTCACCGTCCTTCCGGGATGGTGCGCCAGCACCAGACCGGGAATCTCGAGATTCCGGGTTCGATGCCCGCATTGCCCAGGAATGACGATCATCTTTCGGGAGTCCCCATGTCCGCCAACGACGCACTCCACATCGCAGTTCTCGGTGGCGATGGCATCGGTCCCGAGGTGATGGCGCCGGCGCTCGAAGTGCTGCGCAGGATCGAGGCGTCGTCCGGCCTCAAATTCCGCTTCACCGAGGCGCCGGCTGGCGCCGGCCATTACAAGCAAACTGGCAAGTCGATGCCGGAGAGCACGATTCGGCTGTGCGAGGAGGCCGACGCGATCCTGCTCGGGGCCTGCGGCCTGCCGTCGGTGCGCTACCCCGACAACACCGAGATCGCGCCGCAGATCGAGTTGCGGATGATCTTCGATCTCTACGCAGGAGTGCGGCCGGCGCGATTGATCCCGGGGGTGCCGAGCACGATCGTCGGTGCCGATCAGAAGGGCATCGACCTTGTCGTGATCCGGGAATCGACCGAGGGCCTGTTCGCCTCGATGGGCAAGGGCGTCGTCACCGACAGCGAGGCGCGCGAGACCATGGTGATCACGCGCCGGACTTCCGAGCGGCTGTTCGAGTTCTCGTTCCGGCTTGCCGAACGCCGCAAGGCGCGCGGCCGCGTCGGCGGCGGGCTGACCTGCGTCGACAAGGCGAACGTGTTCAAGGCGTTCGCGTTCTTCCGCAGCATCTTCGACGAGACCGCGCAGCGTCATCCCGACGTCAGGGCTGACCATCTCTACATCGACGCGGCTGCGGCCGCGCTGGTGAAGCGCCCCTGGGACTTCGACGTCATGGTGACCGAGAACATGTTCGGCGACATCCTGTCCGACCTTACCGCCGGCCTGATCGGCGGCATGGGCATGGCGCCGTCGGCCGATATCGGTGACCGCTACGCGGTGTTTCAGCCGTGTCATGGCACGGCGCCGGACATCATGGGACAGGGCAAGGCCAACCCGACCGCGATGATCCTGTCGGCTGCGATGATGCTGGACTGGCTCGCCGACAAGCACTCTCTCGACAGCGCCGCTGAAGCTGCCGAAAGCATCGAGCGGGCCGTCGACAAGGTCTATGCCGGCGGCATCAAGCCGTTCGAATTTGGCGGCAGCAACGGTACCGCCGATATCGCGAAGGCCGTGCTGGCGGCGCTTTGACGGCGACGAGACCGAGCCCGCCTCCTTTCGCCGCGCTGGCCGACCGGAGCCGTTACGGCAGCAGCGTTGCGTCGCCGTCGAATGGGCCGGCGTACCAGGCGTTCTCGTCCGCGAGGGTGCGGGCCAGGGCCTCGTCCGTCGTCTTGTAGATGAGCGGATCGGTCGGGTAGGTCCTGACGTAAGGGTTCCATCTCATCATGATCCGCCTGATATGTCTGGACACGCCGACCACCTCGAACAGATGACCGCCCGAAGCGACCGCGTTCGCATAGGCCGCCTCGAGCAGCGCTTCGCTCACGTCGGGGTCGTCCTGCTCCACCAGGATGTCGGCGAGCATCGACCGTCGCAAACCTGTCTCGCGGTCGACCGCATGCAGCACGACGGCATACCCCGCCAGGCGCTGGAATCGATGGTGGCAAAGCACGGCAACCGTCGAAGAGCTCCCAGGGAGCGTGAAGTGCCACCGGAGAGAGGCGGGACTTCGGTCGGCCAGCAACCGAGGGGCCTCGCCCAATTTGCGTCGCCACAGCGCTTCGAATTCGTCCCCGATGTCCTTCACATCGATTTCCGTTACTCTGCCGGTCAGACGGCCCCGTGGTCCGCGGCGGAGCGAATCCAAACGCATGGCCGACGCGGCAAGGAAAGCTCCGACAGACTCCATTCCGCTCCCGACGTCGAGCTTCGCTGCGAGCACCCGCGCAAACTGACGGACATCCAGGATCCAGAACAAGATCTTGTCGTAGTCGGGGTCAGGCAACGACCTCGCATGAAGGGCTTTTGATTGATTGACCACCGATGCTGTCGAGTGCGTGATCACGAAGAGATCGATATCTCGCTGCCGGAAGAACGAAGCCAGCAGGCCGATGCATCGGGTGCGGTACGCCGGCTCGATCACGAGGCCAGCTGCTGTCGCGGCGAATATCGTTCGGCTTTCGAGCTGGTAGAGCACGGGAATGTTTCCCTGGTACCCGACGATTCCCTGCGCGGTCTCCAGCACCCACCCCATGCTGGGTTGCGATTTGGCGGCTGCCATCGCGGGATTTTGTCGCCAGAGCCGATCCCAGTTCTCCGGGCTGTCTTTCGCAAGTCCCCCGCGTTCCTTCAGCCTCGCGACGCTTTCGAAATCCGCAAACCGGACCTCCCGCTGCTTCGCCGGCGCCAACGCGATTCCGGAGAGCGGTGCCGCTTCGGCTTGAGCGGACGCAGGACGGCGCCGGCTTTTCAGGAGTCGGAGCAGGATATCGGCGGCGTGATACTTGGAGCGTGCCTGAATTTGCGCCGGCGCACGGGTTCCCGCCATCAATCCCTCCCTAGCCGAATGGCGGCGACGACCCGGTGGCGCCATTTCGCCACCGAGGCTGCGTCAATTGCTCGGACACGAACAGGCACAGGGGGCCGATCAGCGTCATCCGTTCTGGATCGAGGTTCTCGAAATCGATCTCCCCGTCGAAGTGCTCGCCCACCGCCATCATCATCTCGACGAAGGCGAGCGAATCGAGCGCGCCCGACAGCAGCAGGTCGTAGTCGTCGGGGAGATCGCGTAGCGGACGCTGTCCGCGGTCCTGGAGCTTCCGGTTGAGAAAGGCTCCGAAGAACGCGCGGACGTCGTCCGTGGTCGGACCGCTCATTGGCTATCTCCCAAAACCGCCGGCATGGCCTTGCGGTCGTATTTTCCGTTGGCGTTGCGCGGCAGCCGGCTGCGGACGTGCCATCGTCTCGGGACCATGTAGTCCGGCAGCCGGGCGGCGACCGCCGCGCGAAGCCGGTCGAGATCAACCGGCCCGCCTTCGATGAGCACTTCGATGCCGCCATAGCCGCTCGACGTGACGGGCCAACCGATCGCCACGACGCCGTCGACGCCCGAGGCCTCGCGCACCACGGCTTCGACCTCGCCGAGCTCCACCCTGTGGCCGAGGATCTTCACCTGGGAATCCATGCGGCCGAGATGGGTCAGGGGACCATCGCCGGCGGGCCGGCGCACGCGGTCGCCGGTGCGGTAGAACATCTCCTGCCGTCCGGGCGGAACGACGAAGGCTGCGGCGGTCTTCTCGGGATCCTTCCAATAGCCAAGCGACATCTGCGGACCGCTCATCAGCAGTTCGCCGTCCGCGCCCGGCCCGACCTCGTTCAGGTGCTCGTCGACGATGAGCACGTTCATTCCCGGGAATGGCGCGCCGATCGGCACGATGCCCACCTCCGCTTCGAGTGGCGCCCGCTTCGGATCCCACCGGTAGCCGGTGCATGCGATGGTCAGCTCGGTCGGTCCGTAGAGGTTCTCCACGACGCTGTTCGGCGCGGCCATCGCCCAGGCCGCGACGCTAGCGACGGGCAGCGGCTCGCCGCAGAACAGGCTCAGCCTGAGCGAGGGAAACCCTCCCGGCTTCAAAAGGCCGGACTGCTTCATCAGCGCGACCATCGAGGGCACGGAGAACCAGACCGTCAGCCCCTGGTCGCGGATGAACCGCCCAGGATTGATCAGCGTCTTCTGCGAGGGGCAGCACACGCAGGCGCCGCGTTCCCACGCCACGAACATGTCGGATGCCGACAGGTCGAACGTCATGTCGAACGTCTGCGAGACGGTGTCCAGCTCCGTGATGGCGAAGCGCTCCGCAGCATGGTCGACGTAGGCTGCGACGTTGCGGTGCGCGACCATTACTCCCTTCGGCATGCCGGTGCTGCCGGAGGTGAACAGCAGATAGGCGATCGCGTCCTCGCGCGCGTCCGGCTCGCGCCAGTCGGTGTAGCATTCGAGATCGGCGGCTCCGACGACGGCGTGCCGCGGCCATCGTTCGCGATAGGGGCGAGGATCCTCGAGACCGGGCGCGATCACGAGCAGCGGTTCGTTCACGCCCGCCATGAGCGCGTTCATTTGCGGCAAGGATTCCGCGTCGACGATGATCGATCGGCACTCCGAGCGGACGAACATCGACCTGGTGCGCTCGACCGGGAAGCTGCGGTTCAGCGGCACGTAGCCGTTTCCGGCCAGAAGCGATCCGAGCACGCCGGCGAACGCGGTCGCGCTGCGATGCGCGAACACGGCGGTCAGGGGCGTCGACGACCCTTCGCGATGCGCCTGGATGCAGGCTGCGATGCGGACGGCGACCTCGCGAAGCTGCCGATACGACAGCGACGTGCCCTGCGCCACGACGGCAGGACGGTAGGGAAACAGCTTCGCCGAGCGCAGGAAGCCCGTCCACAATCCCCGCCTTGATCCGTCCGCGCGCAACTCCATCGAACAATTGCCTAACCTAGCCTGCGAGGCCCTGACGCGCCGGGATCGCGAAGCGCTGATGATTTCAGACGCCGGGCCTTCGTCAGCGCCTGTCCGAAGACCTCGCCCGTATGGGCCAGTTCGTCGCGGCTGGGTGGAATGTCCAGGATGAACGTCCCGTAACCGGCCGCGGCGTAGCGCGCGAGTTCGTCGGAGACGACCCCGTAGTCACCAACCAGATACGGGCAGAAGGTCTTATAGTTTTCGAACGGTACCAGCCAATATGGCGTGTCCTGGCTGACGGCCGTCTCGGCCGCGAGATCGGACATCTGCTTGTGCCACGCCGAATCCGAGACCTTCATGGCCAACTTGTGCGCCAGTTGCCCCTTCTTGTCAGTCGGGAAGCGTTCGTGCGCGACGCGCCAGGCCTCGTCGGCGTTCGCGCGGGCGATGATGCCGACGCGCACGCCCGAGCCGACGCAGTCATCGTCGGCCTGCCCGTACTCTGCGGCCGGCTTGGGATACTTCACCGGCGTCGCGCCCAGCGCCTTGGCGGCCGCGAGCCCGGCTTCCGAGGAGCCCGACACGAATATGCCGGGCAGCAATTCCCGCGGCAGCGCTGGCGTCATCCTCAGATTGCGGACGGCATGGAATTGCCCTTCGAGCGTCATCGGTTCGGCGTTCTCCAGTAGCAGCTTGATGATGCCGGTGTATTCGACGAGCCTCGCGTACCGCTTGTCGTGCGCCGTCGCATCGCCGAGCGCTGCAAGCTCGGTCGTGTAGCCGCCTGCGACCATGTTCAGATAGAGCCGGCGTCCGTACATGTGCGCGAGCGAACTCACCATCTTGGCGACGCTGTACGGATGCATGTAGACCGGCTGCACCGCCACCAGCGGACAGAGCTCCCTCGTGCTCTGCAGGATGATCTGCGAGACGAGCCAGGGATCGACCAGGGAATTCTCCGTGTAGACCAGGATCCCCTTGCAGCCCGCCTCTTCACTCCAGCGGGCGACGGCCTGCACCCGTTCGACATAGTCCGCGGCCTGCACCGCGCCGGATTGCGGGCACGTGCTGAAGACGTCGAACCGAATGTCGGAAAACGTATCCATCATCCACCTCCGTTCAAATGACGTCGCAACGCCGTGGTTGGTGGAGAACCGCGTGACGATAGCAGATGCGTTCATGAGGTCCCCGACGCAAAGGTGGTACTCCGTCAAGTGATGGGAACGGATGGCCGGTCGACTATTCCGGGGCGGCGCGCGCTGCACCTTTTGCGGACCTTTGATTTCTCCGGTTTCTCTGCAACGATGCCGCGCAACCTGCTCGAATTTCCCTTGAGCCTGATCCGTCCAGGGGTTGTTGAATATGACCAAAGTAATCGGCATCAGTGGATTCGAGAGCTCGATCCCCTTCAAGCGGAAGCACTGGCCGGGCCTGGAGGAGCGTGAATATCGGATCTCACAGGGCCACGATTCCGCCGCGGTGCTGGTGGTCAACGGCAGGATCGTCGCCGGTGCCGCCGAAGAGCGCTTCAACCGCAAGAAACACACCAGTGATTTCCCGATCGGCGCGATCGGCTACTGCCTGGAGACCGCTGGCCTGAAGCCCTCCGACATCGACGTGATCTCTCACGGCTTCGACTATGCGCCCTACAAGGCCGCGTTCATGCTGGATCCGACCTCCGCCCAGCAATACAGGGAGGTCTTCTCGCGCGAAAAACTGCTCTCGCAAGTGGATGAGCACCTGCCCGGATTTCCGGCCGGCAAGGTCCACCACGTCAACCATCATCTGTCCCACGCCGCCAGCGCCTACTACACCTCCGGTTGGGACGAATGCCTGGTGGTGATCCTCGACGGCATGGGCGAGATCCACGCCGTCACCGTCTATCACGCGCACGACAACGCCATCGACAAGGTCGCGGAAATCACCGCCCAGGATTCGATCGGCATCCTCTATTCCACGCTGACGCTGCATCTCGGCTTCGATTTCAACTCCGACGAATACAAGATCATGGGCCTCGCTCCCTACGGCGATCCCGCCCGCCACCGTGCTTTTTTCGAGCGGACCGTGGAGCTGCGCGACGACGGCCTGATCAGGATTCCGCTGCTCCGCCTCAATACCGAGCGCCATGATCGCGAAACCTACGGCGCGACGCGACGTCATCTCGGTGAGTATCTGATCCCGGCGCGCGCGCCCGACGGCGACGTCACCGACGACCATCGCGACGTCGCCGCAGCGCTGCAAGAATGCCTCGACAGCGTCATGCTCCACATCTGCGGCCATTTCGGCCGTAGCACCGGCCTGCGCAGGCTCGCGATGGCGGGCGGCGTCGCGCTCAACTGCACTGCCAACGGCCGCCTGCTGCAGTCTGGCCTGTTCGACGAGATCTACGTTCAGCCGGCCGCAGGCGACGATGGCTCCGCGCTCGGCGCTGCGCTCTGGTCGGCATCGCGCGACAGTGGCGTGAAGAACGTCCGGATGCCGGTCCCCTTCCTCGGCCCCGCACCCACGCAAACCGAGATTTACAGGGCGCTGGCCGACACCGTCGGCCGCATCGAGATCACGCGCTTTCGGGATCTCGACGAGACCTGCGCGGCGGCGGCCAGGCTGATCGCCGCCGGACACGTGCTCGGCTGGTACCGCGGACGCATGGAGTTCGGGCCCCGCGCCCTCGGACACCGCAGCATCCTGGCCGATCCCGGTCATCCTGACATGCGCGACCGCATCAACGCGATGGTCAAGATGCGTGAGGCCTTCCGCCCGTTCGCGCCGGCGGTCAGCCTCGAGCAGGTGCATGACTGGTTCGAGGTGCCGAAGGGGCTCGAGCTTCCCTACATGATCATGACCGCCGACGTGCGCCCCGAGCACCGCGCCGCGCTGCCGGCGATCACGCATGTCAACGGCTCGGCCCGCGTGCAGACGGTCGGCGTCAGGGACAATCCCGAATTCCACGCGTTGCTGCGGGCGGTCGGCCGGGCGACTGGCCGAGAAATGGTGCTGAACACGAGCTTCAACGTGAAGGGGCAGCCGATCGTCAACACGCCGCGCGAGGCCATCGACACCTTCCTCGGCACCGGGATCGAATATCTCTTCCTCGAGAACGTGCTCGTCCGCCGCGTGGGCCAGATGTAGCCGGCACTGGCCGAAAAGGTGAGGGGGCCGAAGCCCCCTCGCTGATGATTAGCGCCGGTGTCCGCCGTGATGTCCGCCGCCGTGATGGCCGCCACCATGATGTCCGCCGTGATGACGGTGCCCGTGATGATGGCGGGGGTAGAAGTGCGGACGATGATGCCATCCGTGATGGCGCGGTCCGTAGCCGTAGCCCGGTTGCCAATAGCAGCGGCCCCAGCGATCGCAGACCTGGCGCACCTTGTCGACATTGGACGTTTCGCCTGCGATGTGGCTGGCCTGCGGAAGCCCGTTCGGCATCGCCGATGCCGCACCGGACATTAACGCTGCGCTTCCGAGCGCGGCCAGTCCAATAACGGCAAGCTTGATATTCATTGAGATCTCCTTGGTTGAAGCCTGAAAACGTCCATGCGGCCGCTTCGTTGCTGCGACAAAAAAGCCAGGCAGGTGCACTCGGTTCTGGCGATGCCGGTTCAACGCAGCAAATGCGGGAGTTGTGAGGTCGCTCCGTGCGCGGGCGACAATTGGCCGCGCGACAGAATGGCGACGGATCGTGCTCGCATGCGCTGCATGAGATGTGCAGCCGGAGCGTGAACTAGAACGGCCGCGCATATGCGCAGCCGGGCGCCTGGATCACGAAAGCTTGAGCCTGCCGCGGCCAAAGAAAAAGCGCTGCCATCGCCGATGGCAGCGCTTCGATATCTTCCCGGTCCGACCGGCGCGTGGCGATCCCAATGACCGGTCGCGGCCGATCCGCTCGCCCTGGTCGATCGCGTTCGCGGTGTCGCGATCGTACCTGTGCTGCCGTTCAGTCTTCGTTGGCGGCGATCGATTCCATCAGCGACACCAGTTGGCGCTGCACGGTCTGATCCTTGATCTTGCTGTAGGCGCGCAGCAACCGGAGGCTGAACGCGCTGTCGAGGAACAGCAGGCTCTCGACTTCGCGGGCCTTGTTGTCGCCGTCGTAGAAGAAGGTCACCGGCACGTCCAGCGCGGTCGCGATCTGCTGAAGGCGGGCGGCGCCGACGCGGTTCACGCCCTTCTCGTACTTCTGAACCTGCTGGAAGCTGACGCCCAGCTTGTCGCCGAGTTCCGCCTGCGAGATCTTCTGCTCGACACGGCGCAGACGAATCCGCTTGCCCAACTCAATGTCCGGCTTGCCGGCGCTGCGCTGCTTCATCTTCTTTGCTGCTGATCTGTTCATTCTCGTGACCCGTCCTTCAAATCGAGAATCCCTGGCCCGGTCGGGTCAGGGACACGTTCATGATGTACCGCGTTAAGCTCGAGTGGATCGTCAGTTCGTCCGAACGACGAAATCCAAGAAGATCGCGGGATGGTATCCAGACGCACATGCGCATTTGGAAGCACCCAAGTACCGAATCGGTCGACTACCTGTAGTCGACCGCACCAAGGTGTCTGTCGACACCCCGCCCTCTACATTTGGCAAAATATTGACCAAACCACAACTAGCGCGAGTTTGATCGACACAGATTTTGCGCGCATGCTTACTGGGCGGCAATGCACTGCGCCCGTAGTTCTACGGGCAGCCAATATTGTACGAGCGTCCTAGTATGGATGCAACCCCAGCTAGTGCATCCTGAGGTCGCGGCGACGGTTCGCGGTTGCTTGACTGAATCGCCGCCAATGCGAAAAGTTTGACGTAAGTCCAAGTCAGGCTTTCGGAATGTTGCTGGACAATTGCCTAAAAGTTCTGAATCATCGGGAACAATTGTGCGCCTACGGAAAGCCGGCGAACTCTGGCAGGAGAGGCCAAATGAAGCGGAAGAGGGGAACACCTCGACTCTACCTCGCAGCTTCGGGAGTGGAAGATATGCCGGTCGCAAATACGGAAGAACGGTTGCTGGCGCTGCTGGCAACCCTGGAAGAATGTCAGGCATTTCTGACTGACCGGGCGAACACGGAGACGGCGCGGCTGTTGTCCCTTGCCATCCTCGAGCTTCGGATGGAGCTGCACAAGGTGACGGATTCCGAGTTGAAGGCGCTGTGCGACATGATCGCGTCGGACGAGCCGGTGCAGGAACCGGCGACCAGGCAGTTGCCGCCGTATCTGCGGCTCATCAAGTAAGCCGGCGCCCGCGCAATGCGCGGGACGCCGCCGGCCGGTGTCGCACGGCTCAGCCCGCGGTGACGTCGACCGCCTCAGTGCCTTCGAGCACGCGCCGGGCCTTGTCCCGGTCAAGGTCACCTTCCCAAGCCGCGACCACGACGGTGGCGACGCAATTGCCGATCAGATTGCCGACGGCGCGCGCCATGCCGATGAACCAGTCAACCGAGAGCACCAGCACGAGTCCGATCGCCGGGATGCTCGGCACCGCATTGAGCGTCGCCGCCAGGATGACGATCGCCGAGCCGGGCACGCCGTGCGCGCCCTTCGACGTGATCAGCGACACGCCGAGCACCAGCAGCAGGTCGCCGAACGACAGCGGCGTGTTGGTCGCCTGCGCGATGAAGACGACCGCCAGCGTCAGATAGATCGAGAACGCATCGAGGTTAAACGAATAGCCGGTCGGAATCACGAGGCCGACCACCGAATCCTTGACGCCGAAATGTTCCAGCTTGCGCATCACCTGCGGCAGCACCGCGTCGGAGGATGCGGTTGCGACCACGATCATCAACTCCTCGCGCAGGTAGCCGAGGAACTTGAGGATATTGATGCCGGCCAGCGCCATCACCCCGCCGAGCACGCCGAGCACGAAGATCGCGACCGACACGTAGAACAGCGCCACCAGCGACAGCAGCTGCTTCAGCGAGCCGACGCCGTATTTGCCGACCGTGTAGGCGACGGCGCCGAGCACGCCGATCGGCGCGAAGCGCACGATCAGGCCCATGGCGCGGAACAGCACGGTCGAGACCGCGTCGATGAACGAGGTGATTTTCTCGCCCTTGTCGCCGCCGACCAGCGCCAGGCTGATGCCGAAGATGATAGCGAAGAACAGGACCTGCAGCACGTCGTTGCGCGACAGCGCGTCGAACGAGGTGGTCGGGATGATGTTGAGCAGGAAGCTGCCGATGCCTTCGCCCTTCAGCTTCTGCGCGTTGCTGGCATAGTTGCCGAGCGCCTTGGCGTCCAGCGTCGAGGTATCGATGTTCATGCCGTGACCGGGCCCGAACAGGTAGGCCAGGATCAAGCCGACCACGAGCGCGACCGTCGTCATCGCCTCGAAATACACCAGCGCCTTGACGCCGACGCGTCCGACTTTCTTGAGGTCGCCGGCGCCCGCGATGCCGTGCACCACCACGCAGAACACGATCGGCGCCACGATCATCGAGATCAGCTTCAGGAAGGCATCGCTGAAGATCTTCAGTCCGATCGCGAAATCGGGCGCGGCCATGCCGATGATGATGCCGAGCAGCAGCGCAACGAGCACCTGCACGAACAGCGATGTATAGAGCGGCTTGCGTGCAACTGTGGCTTCCGCTGCGATGGTCGACATGAACTCCCCCTGTTTTTGGCCGGTGTTCTTGCCGGCCGATCCCACCCCATCTTAGCAACTTGCGTGCCAAGATGTCGCAGGGTTGGGAGCCACTTGCCCGGTCATTCGCCGGCTTCGAGGGTGCTGGTCACCGTGTAGACGACGCCGTGGGGCAGGAAATCCACCGTGGCCTCGCCGCCGAGCTGGTCGCGGGCGCTGCGCTCGATCAGCCGGGAGCCAAAGCCGCGCTGCACCGGCCCCGCGACCGGTGGGCCGCCGGCCTCCGTCCAGATCATCCGGAGCATCGGTCCGGGGCCGTCCGCGAGGATCTCCCAATCCAGGGTCACCGTGCCGGTGTCGTTGAACAGTGCGCCATATTTGGCGGCGTTGGTCGCCATCTCGTGCAGGAGCATCGACAGCACCAAGGCAAGCCGGGGCGACAGCGGCACGCGCGGCCCGAACATCCTGACCCGTTCGGAGGCGTTCAGCAGATAGGGCCGCAGCACGCGGCTGACCACGTCCTGCAGGTCGGAACCCTGCCATTTGTCGGTCGAGAGCAAATTGTGCGCCTCGGCGAGTGCGCCGAGCCGTCCCTCGAACTTGTCGCGTTCGGCGCGGCTCGCGCTGCGGAAGGTCTGCGTGGCGATCGATTGCAGGATCGCCAGCGTATTCTTGACGCGGTGGTTGAGCTCCTCGATCAGGAGGTCGTGCAGCATCTCGCCGCGTGCGATCGTAGTCGCCATCCGCACCGCAAAGCCGAGGCCGACCAAGAGCAGGACGCCGCCGATCAGGCTGGTGATCGCGAGCGAGCGCCACAAGGGCGCCACCAGCGAGTTCTCGGCGATCCCCGCCGCGACGGTCCAGCCGGTGAGACGCGATCGAGTGAAGCCCGTGATCAGCGCCACGCCTTCGAGCGAGACGGTCGGCAGTGTCGCCTCGCTGCGGCGGAACATCTCGGCAAACAACGTTGGCGAGGCGCGCTGCCCGATGGTCGCCTGCGGATTCGGCACGCGGGCGAGGTTGACGCCGTCGCCGTCGAAGATCGAGATGGTCCAGTCCTGGTTCAGGCGCTGCCGCTCGATCATGGCCTGGAAGACCTCGATCGGCGGGCTGAAGGAGATGTCGTAGAGCACTTCGCCGTCGCGTATCACCGGCACCTCGACAGTGATGATCAGTTGCTGCTTCACCTCGCCGAAGAACAGGTTGGAGTATTGCGGCTGCCGCGTCGCAAACACCTTCTCGACGATCTCGAGATTGCTGCGCGGTGGCAGGCTCGCGGTGTCCGGCGTCAGCGAGGAGAACGCCTGGCGTCCCCTGCGGTCGGCCACCAGCACCACGCCATCCTTACCGTACTGGTCGAGAAAGCCGGCCGCGACGCGGCGGAAATTGTCGAAGTCGCTGTTGCGCAGCGAGTTGGTCAGCGCCAGCACCTGCAGCCCGCCGGTCATGCGCTGCATTTCCGCATCGAGCAGCAAGCGGATGCTGCGCGCCGTCTCCAGCACGCGCTGCGTGGCCGCCTGGCGATCCCGCTGGTAATTGTGGAAGACGATCCCGACCGCGAAAACGATCAGCGGCAACATCGTCCCCGCGACCAGAAGCGCGAGACGCACTGGCAATGTCAGTTTCGGCACGATGTCCCCGGGTCGGTGCCCGTTCGCGGTGAGCTTAGGGGAAGCGGGAAAAGTCCGCCAAAGGAAATGACCGGCAATGTGAAAAATTCCGCGGCGCCTAGAGCATGATCCGGAAAAGTGTGAAGCGGTTTTCCGAAAAGATCATGCTCAGACGAATTGTGCGCCGCGAAAGAGCTCTTGGTCAGAGATTGCTCTCGGTGATCGCGGCGTAGACCATGGTGCGCAGCTCGCGGCGCAGCGGATAGGCGCTCGACGGCAGCACCTGGGTCATGAAGATCGTGATCAGCTCCTCGGCCGGATCGATGAAGAACGATGTCGTCGCGGCGCCGCCCCAGTTGAATTCGCCCGGGCTGCCCGCGATCAGGGTCTGCGCCGGGTGCATGGTGACGGCGAAGCCGAGGCCGAAGCCGATGCCGTTATAGGCGGCTTCGGCGAACATCGAGCGCGACATCGCCGGCAGGTCGACGCCGCCGGGCAGATGGTTGGTGGCCATCAGCTTCAGCGTCTTCGGGCCGAGCAGCCGAACGCCGCCGAGCTCACCGCCGTTGAGCAGCGCGCGGCAGAAGGTCAGGTAGTCGGCCGCGGTCGAGCACAGCCCTCCGCCGCCGGAGACCAGCGAGGGCGGCGACAGAAACGAACTGGTGGCCGGATCGTCCTGCAGCGTCAGCGTGCCCTTGCGCTCGGCGGCGAGCGGGTTGAAGCCGCCCTGCGGGTCGGCGGAATAGCAGGCGGCAAAGCGGTGCGCCTTGTCGGCCGGCACGAAGAAGTCGGTATCGTTCATGCCGAGCGGCTTGAAGATGCGCTCCTTCAGGAACTGCTCGAACGGCATGCCCGAAATCTTGCCGACGAGATAGCCGAGCACGTCGGTTGAGACCGAGTAATTCCAGGCTTCACCCGGCGAGAACTCCAGCGGGATCTTCGCCAGGTCCTCGATCATGCTGTCGAGCGTGCCGGCCTTGATGACCTCGCCGATCTTCTTTTCGCGATAGGCCGCGTCGACATTGGAGCGCTGCTGGAAGCCGTAGGTGAGACCCGAGGTGTGGCGCAGCAGATCCACGATGAGCATCGGCCGCGTTGGCGGGCGGGTCAGGAAGGCGGGCGCGGTGCCGGCGACGAACACGCCGAGGTTCTTCCATTCCGGAATGTATTTGGCGACCGGCTCGTCGAGCGCGACCTTGCCTTCCTCGACCAGCATCATGAAGGCGACCGAGGTGATCGGCTTGGTCATCGAATAGATGCGGAAGATGGTGTCGTCCTTCACCGGCACCCTGCGCTCGAGATCGGCAAAGCCCTGGACGGTGGAATGCACGATCTTGCCGCGGCGATAGATCAGGAGCTGGGTGCCCGGAAAGCGGCCGGACTCGATGTAGCGGCTCTTCAGATGCGCTTCGAGGCGGTTGAGGGCGGTGGTCGACATTCCCGCGGATTCGGGCGAGGCAGGCGTGGGAGCTAACATCGGGCATTTTCTCCGGCTGGCGAGGCAGCCTTGATAGCCGAAAAGTGTCCGCTGCAGCAATCGGCCGCCGCTTACCGGCACCGGGCCGGTAGTGTACGCTCGCCCCTGCAATCGCGCCCTCAAGGGATACGGGAAACGCCGAGATGACCCAGTTCAACGAAACCGAGCTCACCACAGCCGTCATCCGCAGCTTCGACCAGACGCCCGATCCCCGGGCCAAGTTCCTGCTGCAGGAACTGGTGAAGTCGCTGCACGATTATGTGCGCAAGACCGATCTCACCTTCGAGGAATGGGACCACGCCATCGGCTTCCTGACCCGCACCGGGCAGAAGTGCACCGACATCCGCCAGGAATTCATCCTGCTGTCCGACGTGCTCGGCGTGTCGATGCTGGTCGATGCGGTCAACCACAGGGATCGCGACGGCGCGACCGAGACCACCGTGCTCGGCCCGTTCTATGTCGGCGAGCACAAGGTGACGCCGCACGGTACCGACATCTCGGCAAGTCTGCCCGGCGAGCGCATGTTCGTGCAAAGCCGCGTCACCGATCTCGACGGCAAGCCGCTGGCCAATGTGCCGGTCGATGTCTGGCACGCGGACGAAGACGGATTCTATGACTCGCAGAAGCCGAGCTATGCCTCCGAAGGCCCGTCCTCGCGGGCGCGCTTCATCACCGATGCCGACGGTCGCTTCTTCTTCCGCACCATTGTGCCGTGCAGCTATCCGATCCCGACCGACGGTCCGGTCGGGCAGATGATCACGCAGACCAACCGGCATCCGATGCGGCCGGCGCATGTGCATTTCCTGGTCAACGCCAAGGGCCATGAGCCGCTGATCACGCATGTGTTCGTCGAAGGCGACAAGTACATCGATTCCGATGTCGTGTTCGGCGTGAAGGACGAACTGATCGCCAAGGTCGAGCGGCACACCGACCCTGTGATGCCCGATGGCCAGCGGTCGGATGGCCCGTGGAGCCTGATGACGTACGAATTCCACGTGAAGCCCGGCGGCGGAATGGCGCCGGCGCCGCTCGGCACCAAGGTCGCCGAAGACGCCTGATCACTGCCGTCCAAGCTCTCTGCTTAATTCATGTGCGGCGCCCAAGAATTGGGCGAATCGCATTTTTTGGCAGCGCGCGGAGACTCCGCGCGCGATGCGACAAGCTGCGCAAAACATTGCAATAAAATCGATTTTTGCACTGCGGTAGCTTGGCATAAGGCTTGAATGGTCAGGTGCCGACGCCATTGAAGCCGTCCCTCGAGGCCACCCCATCGGATTTCTGACGCCGCCAAACCGGGGCCTCCCCGGTACATGCCCTTTTGCGCCCTGCGCGCGTCGCCACCCGACGAACGGTGCTCGACGCACAGCCGCATCACCGCAACGCAACGACGCAAAGGACGACCGATGACCAAGCCCACCAACAAGCCCCGAGGCCGCGCGATCAGCCGTCGCCAGCTCCTGAACGCAACCGGCGGCGCCGCCGCCCTGCTCGCCGCAGCCAAGCTCAATTTTCCCGCTGGTGCATTCGCGCAGGGCGCGGGTCCGGAAGTGAAAGGCGCCAAGCTCGGCTTCATCGCGCTCACCGACGCTTCGCCGCTGTTCGTCGCCAAGGAGAAGGGCATCTTCGCCAAATACGGCATGCCCGACGTCGAGGTGCAGAAGCAGGCCTCGTGGGGCACCACGCGCGACAATCTCGTGCTCGGATCCGAGGGCAACGGCATCGACGGCGCGCACATCCTGACCCCGATGCCGTATCTGATCTCGGCCGGCAAGGTGACGCAGAACAATCAACCGACGCCGATGTACATCATGGCGCGGCTCAATCTGAACGGCCAGTGCATCTCGGTTGCCAAGGAATATGCCGATCTCAAGATCGGCGTCGACACCACGCCGTTCAAGCCGGCACTCGAGAAGAAGAAGGCCGGCGGCAAGGCCGTCAAGGCGGCCATGACCTTCCCGGGCGGCACGCATGACCTCTGGATCCGCTACTGGCTCGCCGCCGGCAGCATCGATCCCGACAAGGATATCGAGACCATCGTAGTGCCGCCCGCGCAGATGGTAGCCAACATGAAGGTCGGCACGATGGACTGCTTCTGCGTCTGCGAACCGTGGAATTTGCAGCTGATCCACCAGGAGATCGGCTACACCGCGATCACGACGGGCGAGCTCTGGGACAAGCATCCGGAGAAGTCGTTCGGCCTGCGCGCCGCCTGGGTCGACAAGAACCCGAAGGCCGCGAAGGCGCTGCTGATGGCGGTGATGGAAGCCCAGCAGTGGTGCGAGAAGGCCGAGAACCGCGAGGAGACCGCAGCGATCTGCGCCAAGCGGCAGTGGATCAACTGCCCGGTGGAAGACATCACCGACCGTATGAAGGGCAAGTTCGACTACGGCACCGGCCGGGTGGTCGAGAACTCGCCGCAGCAGATGCGGTTCTGGAAGGACAACGCATCCTACCCCTATCAGAGCCACGACCTCTGGTTCCTCACCGAGGACATCCGCTGGGGCAAGTACGAGGCGGGTTTCGACACCAAGGCGCTGATCGCCAAGGTCAACCGCGAGGATCTCTGGAAGGAGGCGGCCAAGGAGCTCGGCGTGCCGGCATCGGAGATTCCAGCCTCGACCTCGCGCGGCAAGGAGACCTTCTTCGACGGCAAGGTGTTCGATCCCGCCGATCCCGCCTCTTACCTGAAGTCGCTGTCCATCAAGCGTGTCGACGTCTGAGCCCCACAGGGCCGCGCTCTCTTGCGTGGCCCGTCGCCTGACCACGGAGATAGTCTGTCAATGTCGATGCCTGCCATGAAGACCGAAGTGTCAGCGGTGGCGATCCCGCCGGCCGTTGCCGCGGCGCCGGTCGTGACCATGACGCCGAAACGCGCGCCGCGCGCCGAGACCTACGCCAGGATGGTGAAGGAGACCGCGGCGCACGTGGTGCCGCCGCTGATCGTGATCGCGTTGCTGCTGGTGGTGTGGGAGCTGATCTGCCGGCGCGCCGGGTCCAGCCTGCCGCCGCCGTCCAAAGTGTTCAAGGACACCAGGGAGCTGATCCTCGATCCGTTCTTCGACAATGGCGGCATCGACAAGGGCCTGTTCTGGCATCTCTCCGCCAGCCTTCAGCGCGTTGCCTACGGCTATTCGCTGGCGGCGATCGCGGGCATCGCACTCGGCACGCTGGTGGGACAATCGGTCTGGGCGATGCGCGGGCTCGATCCGCTGTTCCAGGTGCTGCGCACCATCCCGCCGCTGGCCTGGCTGCCGCTGTCGCTCGCGGCCTTCCGTGACGGCCAGCCCTCGGCGATCTTCGTCATCTTCATCACCTCGGTGTGGCCGATCATCATCAACACCGCGGTCGGCATCCGCAACATCCCGCAGGATTACCGCAACGTCGCCGCCGTGGTGCAGCTCAATCCGCTGGAGTTCTTCACCAAGATCATGATCCCGGCGGCCGCGCCCTACATGTTCACCGGCCTGCGCATCGGCATCGGTCTGTCCTGGCTCGCGATCGTGGCCGCGGAAATGCTGATCGGTGGCGTCGGCATCGGCTTCTTCATCTGGGATGCGTGGAATTCCTCGCACATCAGCGAAATCATCCTGGCGCTGTTCTATGTCGGCATCATCGGCTTCGTGCTCGACCGCCTGATCGCGGCGCTGGGCAAGATCGTGACCCGCGGCACGGCTGCGAACTGAGGGACAAGTCATGCAGGCCTATCTGAAGCTCGACCACATCGACAAGACCTTCACCCGCGGCAGTGCCACCACGGAGGTTCTGAAGGACATCAACCTGACGATCGAGAAGGGCGAATATGTCTCGATCATCGGCCATTCCGGCTGCGGCAAGTCGACCCTGCTCAATATCGTGGCCGGTCTCACCGGCGCCACCAATGGTGGCGTGCTGCTGGAGAACCGCGAGGTCAATTCGCCGGGGCCGGATCGCGCCGTGGTGTTCCAGAACCACAGCCTGCTGCCGTGGCTGACCGTCTACGAGAACGTCAAGCTCGGCGTCGACAAGGTGTTTGCCAGGACCAAGACCCGGGCCGAGCGCGACGCCTGGGTGATCCACAATCTCAACCTCGTGCAGATGGCGCATGCCAAGGACAAGCGGCCGAGCGAGATCTCGGGCGGCATGAAGCAGCGCGTCGGCATCGCACGTGCGCTCGCG
This sequence comes from Bradyrhizobium sp. USDA3010, assembly GCF_056429065.1. Lineage (NCBI taxonomy): Bacteria > Pseudomonadati > Pseudomonadota > Alphaproteobacteria > Hyphomicrobiales > Nitrobacteraceae > Bradyrhizobium > Bradyrhizobium sp. USDA3010. The sequence continues at coordinate 141,628 of NZ_JBWJZD010000010.1, read as the reverse complement.
ATGGAGCCGAAGGTGCTGCTGCTCGACGAGCCGTTCGGCGCGCTCGACGCGCTGACCCGGGCGCATCTGCAGGATTCGGTGATGGCGCTGCACCAGAAGCTCGGCAACACCATCCTGATGATCACCCACGACGTCGACGAGGCCGTGCTGCTGTCGGACCGCATCGTCATGATGACCAACGGCCCGAGCGCGCGGATCGGCGAGGTGCTCGAGGTGCCGCTGGCGCGCCCGCGCAAGCGGCTCGAGCTCGCGACCAACCCCGGCTACCTGAAATGCCGGCAGCGCGTGCTCGAATTCCTCTACGAGCGCCACAGCTTCGTCGAGGCGGCATGAGCTGCGCCCTCGCTCACGTGAGAGCTTTTTTCGGCCTCGCCGCAATGGCGCGGCGAGGAAGCAGCGTGCACGGAGGCACACATGACGGAAGACCAAGTCAAGCTCGTCCAGCAGACCTTCGCCAAGGTCGCACCGATCTCGGAGCAGGCGGCGGTGATCTTCTATGACCGCCTGTTCGAGGTCGCGCCCGGCGTGAAGGCGATGTTTCCCTCTGATATGACCGAGCAGCGCAAGGAGCTGATGGGAATGCTTGCCGTCGTCGTCAACGGATTGAGCAATCTGCCGTCGGTGCTTCCCGCCGCGAGCGCGCTTGCCAAGCGCCATGTCGGCTATGGCGCCAGGCCCGAACATTATCCGGTGGTCGGCGGCGCATTGCTGTGGACCTTGGAAAAGGGCCTCGGCGAAGCTTGGACGCCTGACGTCGCTGCCGCATGGACCGCGGCCTATGGCACGCTGTCCGGCTACATGATTTCAGAAGCCTACGGCAGCGCGCAGGCGGCGGAGTAGGGCGGTCGTCGGCGGCCCACGCCGCGCGAAATCGGTTCCGCTAGGAACTGAATATCCATCCCCGTCGTTGCGAGCGAAGCGAAGCAATCCATACCTCCGCTTGCCGAGATGTGGATTGCTTCGTCGCTGTCGCTCCTCGCAATGACGTACAGAACGATTTATGGTCCACCCGCTCCGCCAACGGGTGAACCAATAAAATGATGTTCCTGGAAACGCCGCCGAAACTGATCCCGACCGAAGTCTTCTCCGCCATGCCGGCCGAATTCCGCCGCAAGGTGGCGAGCGAATGGGCCGACGCCAACCGGCCGGGCGCGGTGACCGACTGCTTCATCGAGGGACCGTCGTTCGATGCCGCCGGCAATCTCTACATCGTTGACATTCCGTTCGGCCGCATCTTCAGGATTGCGCCGGACAAGTCATGGACGCAGGTCGCCGAATATGATGGCTGGCCGAACGGGCTGAAGATCGATCCGATGGGCCGCATCCTGATCGCGGACTACCGGCACGGGCTGATGGAGCTCGATGCCAAATCGGGCGAAGTCACGCCGCTGCTGCGTTCGCGCAATTCGGAATCGTTCCGCGGCTGCAACGATCTGCACATCGCTTCGAACGGCGACATCTACTTCACCGATCAGGGCCAGACCGGGCTGCACGATCCGACCGGCCGCGTCTATCGCCTGAAAACCAGCGGGCAGCTCGACTGCCTGATCAACACCGGCATCAGTCCGAACGGCTTGGTGCTCGATCCGCATGAGGCGGTGCTGTTCGTCGCCATGACACGCGACAATGCGGTGTGGCGTGCGCCGTTCATGAAGGACGGCAGCGTGTCCAAGGTCGGCCGCTTCTGCTCGCTGTTCGGCCCGAGCGGGCCCGACGGCATGACGATGGACAGAGCCGGGCGGCTGTTCGTCGCGCACGCCTCGCTCGGCCACGTCTTCGTGTTCGCACCGAACGGTGAGTGCATCGCGCGGATCAAGTCTTGCGCCGGCCAGAGCTGCACCAATGTCGCAATCGGCGGCGCCAACCGCGACCGGCTCTACATCACGGAATCGGTGACGGGCACGGTGCTGGTCGCCGATATCAGCGGGCTCGACGGATAGTCACACACCGGCGCTGGAACGAAGCACGCTGTCGCTTGGTGCGATGGCTGTGTGGACGAATCTCAACGTGTGACCGCGCGTAATGCGGGCATTGCGGGTGCGGATCGGAGGATCCGCGCCGTTGCGATTACGTGAGACGGCGCAACAACTGCTGTCGTCCCGGCGAAAGCCGGGACCCATAACCCCAAATCTACGTTGTTGGAACACGCTGGGGCCGCAGCAATCCCCACAACTGAATTTTGTGGTTATGGATCCCGGCCTTCGCCGGGACGACGATGTGGAGACATGATCTCTCGTTTCCACTATCTTTGCGCTGGGCGAGAGGCGACCCACGCAGAACGAGGCGACCGTGCAGACAAGAAAATTCGGCAACAACGGCCCGCAGGTCTCGGTGATCGGGCAGGGTACCTGGTATCTCGATCGCGGTGACCGCAAGGCGGCGATCGCTGCGCTGAAGCGCGGTATCGACGCCGGCATGACGCATATCGACACGGCGGAGATGTATGGCGACGCCGAGCTCGTGATCGCGGACGCGATCACCGGCCGCCGTGACGAGCTGTTCCTGGTCTCGAAGGTGTTGCCGAGCAACGCCTCGCGGCGCGGCACCATCACTGCCTGCGAGCGCTCGCTGAAGCGGCTGAAGACCGATCGCCTCGATTGCTATCTGCTGCACTGGCGCGGGACCTATCCGCTCGCCGAGACGGTCGCGGCGTTCGACGAATTGATCGCGGCCGGCAAGATCCGCTCCTGGGGCGTCAGCAATTTCGACGCAGACGATCTGGATGAACTGCTCGATGTCGCGGGCGAGGGCAAGATCGCCTGCAACCAGGTGCTCTACCATCTGCGCGAGCGCGCCATCGAGCACGCCGTGATCCCGTGGTGCGAGCAGCATGGTGTGGCCGTGGTCGCCTATTCGCCGTTCGGCCACAATGACTTTCCTTCCGCGTCGAGCAAATCCGGAGCGGTGCTGCAATCGATCGCGCAGGCGCACCAGGCGACACCACGCCAGGTCGCGCTGAGCTTTCTCACGCGGCTGCCGACGGTGCTCGCGATTCCGAAGGCGTCGAACGCGGACCACGCGGCGGAGAATGCCGCGGCGGGAACGCTCGAGCTCAGCGGCGACGAAATCGCCGCGCTCGACGCGGCGTTCCCGCGCGGGCCGAAGCCGCGCTCCCTGCCGATGCTCTAGTTCGCGGGATTCACTCAAGCTCCGCTCTACACAGTTCTTAACAAACTGTCGCAGTTGCGGCCGCGCACAGGCTGCGGCGGGCGGTCGCGCGCGCTGGTGCATATCGGAGTCCCGTTTTCGGGCATTGTTCTTGCGGCGGAACTGGCGTTTTGTAGAACAGCAGATTCCCCTTATTTTGCCTTCGAGATTGCCGTGACACCGCCCCCCGCCGTAGCCGCCAGGCTGGACAGCGTTCCTCTTTCATTGCCCGCGAAAACGTCTGTTGCACGCAAGGCGCCGGCCCGCACCGACCGGCCGTTCAAGGGCATTGCGCTGATCCTGCTGTCGACGGTGTTTTTGGGCACCTCCGACGTCACCGCGAAATATCTGTCGTCCTCGCTGCCTTCGATCGAGATCGCCTGGATCCGCTTCCTGGTGTTCGCGCTGATCATGACGCCGGCGATGCTGCCGGGCACGCCGCTGTTCGCGCTGCGCAGCAGCCGTCCCGGCCTGCATGCGCTGCGCGGCGCAGCGCTGCTCGGCTCCTCCTTGATCTTCATCACGGGGCTGGGCTTCCTGCCGATCGCCGAGGCCTCGGCCACCAGCTTCGTCTCGCCGCTGTTCGTCACCGCGCTGTCGATCGCTTTCCTTGGTGAGAAGGTCGGCATGCGGCGCTGGATCGCAACCGCGGTCGGCCTCGCCGGTGTGTTCATCATCCTGCGACCGGGCACCAGCGCCTTCCATCCCGCCGCGATCTTCCCGATCGTCTCGGCGCTGGCCTGGGCCGCCACGCTGATCCTGACGCGCATGATGAGCGGCAGCGAACGTCCGATCACCGTGATGACCTATTCGTCCATTGTCGGCGTCGCCATTGTCAGCGCGCTGGTGCCGTTCGTCTGGGTCACGCCGAGCTGGCACGACATCATGTTCGGCATCCTGATCGGCGTTGCGTCCACCGTCGGACAGTGGATCGTCGTGCTGGCGTTCCGCTACGGCGATGCCTCGGTACTGGCACCGTTCTCCTACACGCAGCTGCTCTGGGTCAGCATCCTCGGCTTCCTGATCTTCGGCGAAGTCCCCGATCGCTGGACCATCCTCGGCGCCGGCTTCATCGTCGCCTCCGGCCTCTACACCGCGCACCGCGAGCGCATGCGCCGCTCGCAGTTGCTCGCCGTGGCCAGCGAGCCGTCACCGAACGCCTGAGGGTGCACTTGCGTTTTCGGACGAAGCGGCTATCCCTTCCGTTAGAAAATGCGCCAAAATGAGTGGGAAGAAACCCACGCGGGAGGGAACATGCGCGCAGCGATCTTCAGAAACGGTGAGATTGTCGTCGACCAGATGCCGGAACCGAAGCCGGGCGCCGGCCAGGTGCTGGTCAAGTCGCTCGCCTGCGGCATCTGCGGTTCCGACCTGCACGCACGCAAGCATGCTCACCGCATGGTGGAGCTGAGCAAGTTCCTGCCCGGCCGCACGCCGATGGATCTGTCGCGCGACGTCGTGTTCGGCCACGAGTTCTGCTGCGAGATCCTCGACTACGGCCCGGGCACCACGCGCAAGCTGAAACCCGGCACGCGCGTCTGCTCGCTGCCGGCGCTGCTGACGCCGGAGGGCCCGAAGGGCATCGGCTATTCCAACGACTATCTCGGCGCCTATGCCGAGCAGATGCTGCTCAGCGAGCCGCTGCTGCTCGAAGTGCCGAACGGGCTCGCGGCTGAGCACGCCGCGCTCACCGAGCCGCTTGCGGTCGGCGTCCATGCGGTGGCGATGGCTAACATCAAAGGCGGCGAGGTGCCGCTGGTGATCGGCTGCGGGCCGGTCGGCCTTGCCGTGATCGCGGCGCTGAAGATCAAGGGACTTGGTTCGATCGTTGCCGCCGACTACTCGCCGGCGCGACGGCTGCTCGCCGAGAAGATGGGCGCCGATGTCGTGGTCGATCCAGCGAAGACGCAGCCTTATGCGAGCTGGGCCGAACACGCCCAGATGACCGACGCGGAGACGGCGGCGCGGCCGCCGATGCAGGCGCTGCTGCCGCCGCTGAAGCCAGCGCTGATCTTCGAATGCGTCGGCGTGCCCGGCGTGTTGCAGCAGGTGTTCGAGGGCGCCCCGCGCAACGCCCGTGTAGTCGTGGTCGGGGTCTGCATGGAGACTGACAAGTCCGAGCCGATGCTCGGCATCATCAAGGAGCTCAACGTCCAGTACGTGCTCGGCTACACGCCGGAGGAGTTCGCCTATTCGCTGCGTCTGATTGCGGAAGGCCAGGTCGATGCCGGCTCGCTCGTGACCGGCCGCGTCGGCATCGACGGCGTCGCGCAGGCCTTTGCCGATCTCGCCAATCCCGAGGCGCACACCAAGATCCTGGTCGAGCCGTGGCGTTAGTGCTGACGGCGGCGGTTTGCATTTCGTGACGCCGAACCTATAGTTCGCCGTCTCTTATCGCACCGACAGCACGCACCTCATGCGCGTTTCAATCATCACGGGAGGCGGCTCCGGCATCGGCGCCGCGGTTGCGCGCCGGCTCGCCGGCCCCGATCAGGGGCTGGTGCTGCATGGCCAGGGCGCCGAGGCCAGCGGGCTCGCGCGGCTGAATTCGGTTGCGGAGGAATGCCGCAGCAAGGGCGCCAAGGTCGCGGTCTCTACCGGCGATCTCGCCGGGGCCGGCGCGGGCACGTCGCTGGTCGCGGCTGCGCGCGCCGCATTCGGGCCGATCGATAGCATCGTGCACGCCGCCGGCTTTGCCGACCGGCGCGAATTCGCCAGCCTGCCGCGCGCGGCGCTGGAACGCGCCTTTGCCGTGATGGCGGCGGCATTCCACGAGATCGCGGCGGCCGCGCTGCCCGATCTAGCGCGCAGCGCGCAGGGCCGCGTCGTCGCGGTCTCCAGTTTTGGACCGCATCGTTTCGTGCCCGGCGCCACCTATCCGGGATCGGCCGCGGCCAAGGCCGCGCTCGAAGTGCTGGTGAAGTCGCTCGCGATCGAGCTCGCAGCATCAGGTGCCACCTCAAACGCCGTGATGCCCGGCTATACGCGCAAGGATCCCGGCCTGTTCGGCGCGCTTGACACCGCGACCTGGGAGCGGGTGGCGAAAGCCAATCCGATGCAGCGGCTGGCCGAGCCCGACGAGGTCGCCGCCGTCGTCGCGTTCCTGCTGTCGCCGGAAGCGGGCCACATCACCGGCGCCACGCTGCCGGTCGATGGCGGCCTGACCTTGATGTGACGGCATGAGCGAGGGGGCGTCCGCACAGCAGGCCGATGTCGTCGTGCTCGGCGCCGGCATGGTCGGCGTCTCGGCCGGTCTTGCCGCACGGCAGCGCGGTCTCTCTGTTGCCATCGTCGACCGCCGCGAGCCGGGCAGCGAGACCTCCTACGGCAACGCCGGCATCATCTCGTCGGGCTCGATCCTGCCGCTCAACACGCCGTCGCTGCTGCAGAACCTGCCGAAATACCTCACCAACACGCATCCGGCGCTGCGCTGGAATCTTCCGTGGGCAGTCGCCAATGCCGGCTGGGTGATCCGCTTCCTCGCTGCGGCGACACCGTCGCAGACCAAGCCGCGGGCCGCCGCGCTGCACGGCCTGATTGGGACGTCGCTGACGCTGCATCGCGACTGGATCGTGCAGGCGGGTGCCGGCCATCGGATCCGTGAGACCGGCTGGCTCAAGGCCTGGCGCGGCGACGGGCTTGCGACCGCCAAGGCCGAGCAGGCGGCGCTCGCCGAATTCGGCATCAGAAGCGAGGTGCTCGACCGCCAGGCGATCTCCGCGCTCGAGCCGAACATCATTCCTGCCTACAGTGTCGGCCTGCTGCACACCCAGACGGCATCGGTCGATTCACCGGGCGCGGTGGTCAAGGCCTATGCGCAGATGCTCGCCGCCAGCGGCGGCACGGTGCGGCAGTCCGAGATCCGGCGGATCGAGCAACAGGACGAAGGCTGGCGGGTGCAGCTTGCCGACGGCGAGATCGCCGCGCGCCACGTCGTGGTCGCGCTCGGGCCGTGGTCGGCCGAGTTGCTGCGGCCGCTCGGCTATCGCGTGCCGCTCGCGTTCGAGCGCGGCTATCACCAGCATTTCGAGCCGAACCCGGCACGCAAATTGCTGCGGCCGATCCATGATGCGGAGGGTGCATTTCTGATGACGCCGATGGAGCAGGGGATTCGCGTCACCAGCGGCGTCGAGCTGACCGCGCGCGACGCGCCGTCGAACTTTTCGCAGCTCGAGGCCGTGGTACCGATGGCGCGCAGCGTGGTCGAATTCGGCGACGCGGTCGGCGAGCGCTGGCGCGGCGCGCGACCGACGCTGCCCGACAGCCTGCCGATGATCGGACCCGCGCCGCGGCATCGCGGTCTCTGGCTTGCCTTCGGCAACCAGCATATCGGCTTCACCACCGGTCCGGGAACGGGCGCCGCGGTCGCGGCGATGATCGCAGGCTCTGCGCCGCCGTTCGACGTGAAGGCATTTTCACCGGGCCGGTATATCGCGTGACTCGCGCGAAGCCGCCTGCGATGCTGGGAACGCAAGGCGAGCGCAAGACGCGTGGCAACCGAGGGGCAGGATGAACTACGTCTGGGATTTCGGGATCCTCGCCAAGTACAGCCATCTGTTCTGGCTCGGGCTCGGCTGGACCATGGCCTACACGATCGGCACCATCATCTTAGGGACCCTGATCGGCCTGATCGTCGGCATGCTGCGGCTGCGGCGCATTCCCGTGATCGACTGGCTCCTGATCGCCTATATCGAAGCCTTCCGCTGCACGCCGCTGCTGGTGCAGATCATCTGGTTCTACTACGCGTTTCCGGTCGTGATCGGCGTCAACATCCCGGCGCATGTCGCAGCGGTCAGCGTGCTGTCGCTCTATGGCGGTGCGTTCTATGCCGAGATCGTGCGCGGCTCGATCGAGAGCGTGCCGGTCGGGCAGTGGGACGCCGCGAAGGCGCTCGGTTTCCGCGGCTGGCGACTGATGCGGCTCGTGATCCTGCCGCAGGCGCTGAAGCCGATGATGGCGCCCTATGTCAACCAGTCGGTGACGCAGCTGAAGAACACCTCGCTGGTCTCGATCATCGCGGTGCCCGATCTCGTCTACAACGCGACGCTGATCAACGCCGACACCTACCGGCCGCTCGAGGTCTACACCATCGTGGCGCTGATCTATTTTGCGATCCTGTTTCCCTCGACGCTGGTGGCGCGCCGGCTCGAGCGCGGACTGACCTACGACAAGGTGTGATCGTTCTTCTCCCTCTCCCCGTTCTTACGGGGAGAGGGTCGGGGTGAGGGCTGCTTCCACGAGTCTGGATCGCGGTGAGACCTGTACCCCCTCACCCGGATCGCATCTGGCGATGCGATCCGACCTCTCCCCGCAAGCGGGGGCGAGGTGAAGACGAGCGCGCGGCTAGATGCTCAGCTCCACCGGCACGTCCTCCGGCTTGACGCCGGCGAGGCCGAGGCCCTTGACGAACCATTCGCGCATCTGGCCGATGCCGCGGTTGTAGTCGACCCACACCGACAGGAAATCGCGCCAGCGCTTGTCCTGTTCGCGCCGCACCGCCATGCCGCTCGCGATCGTCACCGAGGGCGAGGCCAGGATCTTGTAGGTGCCGAGGTTCGGATTCTTGGCGATCGCGGTCAGCCCGAGCACCAGCGCGTTGACCACGCAATCGACGCGGCCCGACGACATCTCCAGCATCACCTCGTCGCGCGACTTCAGCGACTTGATGGTGGCGTTCGGCGCGAAGCGCCGGGCCACCGCCTCGTTGGCCGAGCCGACGTCGACCGCGATCTTGACCTCGGGCTTGTTGATGTCGGCCCAGGTCCTGGCCTCCAGCCCCTTCTTCAGCATCGCGCCGAACGGATGCGGGAACACCAGGTTGGTGAAATCCACCACCAGCGCCCGCTGCGGGGTCGGATTGAGCGCAAAGCCGAGGTCGATCTTGTTGGCCTGCAGATCGAGAATTGAATTGCCATAGGTCGATTCGACATATTCCAGCTTGACGTCGAGCAGCTTGGCGAGGTCGTTGGCCATCTCGATCGAGAAGCCGGACCAGGTGCCGGTGGCGAGGTCCTTGTTGAAATAGGGCAGCTCGCCCGGCAGCACCGCGATCCGCAGCACCTTGTTGGCCCTGATCCGGTCGAGCGTGTTGTCGGCTTGGGTCTGCGCCGCGGCTGGGGTTGCCATGGCGGCCGCGAGTGCTGCGCCGCCGCCGATCCCGAGCGCATAGCGCAGCGCGTCGCGGCGATCTTCGGAAATTGCGATGTCGTCGGATTGAGTCAAGCGGGCCTCCCTACACCAGATCGGAGGAAGCCTAGCGTCGGTATCCGGTGCCAGCAAGTGCGCGCGCCTGCGCTATTGGTAGGCGCCCGAGCGCCGGTCTTCTTACCTCGCCCGCTTGCGGGGAGAGGTCGGATTGCATCGCAGATGCAATCCGGGTGAGGGGGAGTCTCCGCGGGCGTGATCTTCAGCGAGTGTGCGGGAGCAGCCCCTCACCCCAAAACCCTCTAAGAGCAAGCTTCGCTTGTCTCGACCCCGCGAAGGGCGGGGAGCGGGGGGAACGAGCATCAATACGTTCCCGGCACGTACATCTCGGGCGGGATCGGGCCGCGGTGATAGTCGGGGTTGCGCACCCGCGGCGGCAGCACCACCGGTTGGTGGGTGACCTGCTGATAGGGGATCTGGCTCAACAGGTGCGAGATGCAGTTCAGCCGGGCGCGCTTCTTGTCGACGGCATCGACAATCCACCACGGCGAGTCCTGCAGGTGCGTGCGCTCCAGCATGGTCTCCTTGGCCTTGGTGTAGAGCTCCCAGCGGGTCCGCGCCTCGACATCCATCGGGCTCAGCTTCCACTGCTTCAGCGGATCGTGGATCCGCATCGAGAAGCGGAACGCCTGTTCCTCGTCGGTGATCGAGAACCAGTATTTCAGCAGGATGATGCCGGAGCGGATCAGCATGCGCTCGAATTCCGGCACCGACCTGAAGAACTCCTCATACTGCTCGTCGTTGCAGAACCCCATCACCTTCTCGACGCCGGCGCGGTTGTACCAGCTGCGGTCGAACAGCACGATCTCGCCGCCGGCCGGCAGGTGCGAGACATAGCGCTGGAAGTACCATTGCGTGCGTTCGCGCTCGTTTGGCGCCGGCAGCGCCGCGACGCGGCAGATGCGCGGGTTGAGCCGCTGCGTGATGCGCTTGATGACGCCGCCCTTGCCGGCGGAATCGCGGCCCTCGAACAGCACGACGACCTTCTGCTTCTCGTGCTGTACCCAGTCCTGCAGCTTGACCAACTCGCCCTGCAACCGCAGCAATTCGCGGAAGTAGAGCTTGCGGTCGATCGACGGCCGACCGGCGGCCCCGTCGTTCTCGAACTCGTCGAGCCTCACGTCGTCGAGCTCCAGCTCGAGTTCCTCGTCGAGGCTGTCGGCCATCTCCTGGTGGATGCGGGCGCGCAAGGCTTCCTCGCGTAAGGCTTCGTCGCGCAAGGCGTCATCTCGGGCGGCTTCATCGGTGAGGTCGAAGGCGGTCATGACGGTCCGTCTTTCAGTGTGTTAGATTGATCGGCGGGGAGCATTGACGGGCGATGTTACCCCTCTATGACATTGGCATGACCGCTGTTTCACGCAGCCGGCGGGACTGTGCTAACAAGCGATGACAAGATCAAAAAAGGAGACGCCGATGATTTCGCTCAAGCCACAAGACGTCCTGCCCGCGGACGGCACCGCCGGCACGCTGGTCGGACGGGTCTGGCTGCCGCAGGCGGGCGGGCCCGCCGTGGTCGCGGTGCGGGGCGACGGTGTGTTCGACGTCACCGCGCGCTTCCCGACCGTGAGCGCGCTGTGCGAGGAGGCCGATCCCGCGGCCGCGTTGCGTGCCACGCACGGCGAGCGGATCGGCGATTTCGAGGCGATCCTCACCAACACGCCGCCCGATGGCCGCGACGCGACAAGACCGCATCTGCTCGCGCCGGTCGATCTCCAGGTGCTGAAAGCTGCCGGCGTCACCTTCGCGATCTCGATGCTGGAGCGCGTGATCGAGGAGCGGGCACGCGGCAATCCGTCGTCGGCGGAGGCAATCCGCAAGGAGGTGGTGCGCCTGGTCGGCGACGATCTCTCCAAGCTGAAGCCGGGCTCCGAGCCGGCGATGCGGTTGAAGCAGGTGCTGATCGACCAGAACGCCTGGAGCCAGTATCTGGAGGTCGGCATCGGCCCCGACGCCGAAGTGTTCACCAAGGCGCCGACGCTGTCCTCGGTCGGCACCGGGATGGATGCCGGCCTGCATCCGAAGTCGACCTGGAACAATCCCGAGCCGGAGGTCGTGCTTGTCGTCTCCGGCGCCGGCAAGATCGTCGGCGCGGCGCTCGGTAACGACGTCAACCTGCGCGATTTCGAGGGCCGCTCGGCGCTCTTGCTGTCGAAGGCCAAGGACAACAACGCCTCCTGCGCGATCGGCCCGCTGCTGCGGCTGTTCGACGGGACCTTCTCGCTCGACGACGTCAGGAAGATGGATGTCGGCCTGACCGTGAAGGGCGCGGACGGCTTCGTGCTGGAGGGCCATTCCTCGATCTCCAAGATCAGCCGCGACCCGACCGATCTGGTCGCCCAGACCATCGGGCCCGTGCATCAATATCCCGACGGCTTTGCGCTGTTCCTCGGTACGATGTTCGCGCCGGTCAAGGACCGCGACGCCAAGGGCGAAGGCTTCACCCACAAGCGCGACGACATCGTCACCATCGAAGCGCCGCAGCTGGGCAAGCTCGTCAACCGCATGCGTGGCAGCGACGAATGCGAGCCCTGGACCTTCGGCGTTGGCGCGCTGATGAAGAACCTCGCGCAGCGCAAGGTGCTGTGAGGAGGAGCGCAGCTCGTAGGGTGGGTTAGCCAACGGGTCCGCCCGAAGGGCGGCCCGATGATAAACTCCGCGCAACCCACCGTGTCGCCTGCAGCAAAGATGGTGGGTTACGCCTTCGGCTAACCCACCCTACGCGCTGACGTGCTATCTTGCTTGCTGTCGCCGCCGGCGTTGTCGAACATGTTCAGAAACCTGCGCGGCAGATCAATCGCGTGCTGCAACTTGAGGGCGCGCGGATGCATGAAATTCGGAGCGACCGCTTGTCGCGCCCTTATGTGATCCAGTTCATCCTCGTTCGCGCTGCTTCGCTTCAGCATACGGGCTCGACGCGAACAGAAGGAGTCGCGGACATGAGCGAGCAGCCATCAAATGGAATGCCTGATTGGCTCACGACCGACATGCTGGTGATTGCCGTTGCACTGGCCATCATCGTGATTGGCGTATGGATCGCGCCGTAGCCTGGTTGCTCCGGCTGGTTGCCCCGCTGAGATATCGCGGGATGATGTCACCGCCATAGGCGCGAGGCGATGGCGTGCCCTACAAGCCGATCATCCGGAAGATCATGCCGCCGATATTGGGGCCATGATGGTGATGGCGGCGATGCCGGTTTCGCGGCGGTTCGTCACCGCCTGCTGCGGCCATCGCGCTCCTGCCGCCGTCCCGCTCGGGGCCAACAGCGTCGAACGCGGCCTTCTGCTCGTCGCTGAGCGCGCTGTAGAAAGTATCCACGGCCGGACGTACCGTTCCGATCGCCTGAAGCATGGAATCCAATCTGGCTCCAACCGCCGCAAGGCGTGCCGGTGGCGTGCGCGCATCGGTGGGCGGACAGGACGATTTCAATGTGTCCTCGGCCTTTGTCGCAGCGTCCCGCAAGGCATCGAGGCTCGCCCGCTGTGCATCGGTTGGCTTGACGTTGCGTTCGATGATGTCGCCGGGCCATGCGATGGCGGCGGGCTGCGCGGTATTGCAGTTGCCGTTGTCCGCCGTCGCCTCATGCTGGCCGCGGTGCTGATCTGCCACCAGCGCGGTCACCTTCGCTTTCTGATCGTCGCTGAGCAGCCCATAGAACCTCTCCAGCGCCGGCTGAAGAATCCCGACTGCGTCGCGCATGGCCTGGAGGCGTTGCTGCATCGCGACGAGGCGGCTCGGCGCCGTCAGCGGCACGTCCTTGGGACATGAATTGAGAATGGTCGCGGACGCCTTCTGCGATGCGCTGGCGAGCTCGTCGAGCGCGGTGCTCTGCTCCGCATTGGGCTGGATGGCGCTGCGGAATTGCTCGATCGGGAAGCCCGCGATATCGCTTCTGTCGCTGCCGCACATGTCGGCAAGGGTTGTGGTCTGAGCAGGGGCGCGCGATCGACCCGTGGCCGGCGGCCGGGGACCGGCATAGCCGGGCAGGTAATAGGCATAGCCGCTCAAGGCATCGTAGTCGTAGGGACCGAACAGGCCGGCATACAGATCGCCATAGCCGTAATCCCAGAAGTACGGGTCATAGCCCCCGCCCCACCAGGCGTAGTCATAAAGATCGTAATAGGCATAGGGCCAGAAGATCGGGCCGACCCAGCCATAGCCGCCATTCGGATGGCGCCACCACCCAACGCCACCCATGGCGGCTCCGGCGGCGGCAGTCGTGATCGCGGCGCGCGTCATCGGATTGCGCAGGCCGCCAGGCTGGCGCAGGGCGCTGCTGATCTGGCGTGAGGCCAGCGCGTGCCCCACGGCGCTCGCGTTGTGCCGCATCGCAGCGGGTGAGGCGGCACGTTGGCCGGCAGCTACGCTCGGCGCGCTGCGCGCAGCGTGAGCAGCTGGACGGAATTGGTTATGACGCGCGCCGGAGCCGCCGCCGAGCCGCGTGCCGGCTCTTGCAGCGGGATGAATGGTGTGAAAGCCGCCGCCACGCGCGCCGCCGGCGTGGAATCCGCCGCCGTGGAAACCACCACCGTGGAAGCCGCCTCCGCCTCCATGAAAGCCACCGCCGCCGCCATGAAATCCGCCCCCGCCGCCATGAAAGCCGCCACCGCCATGACCTCCACCACCGTGGCCGCCGCCGCCACCGCGGGCAGCATCGGCGCTGCCTGCGAATAGCGCGGCCGATGCCGCGACTGCGAGGATCGCGGCGAGCGCCAGCACGGTATGTTTGCAGCGGGCAGCCCTCAGCATCTGTCCTCACCCTTCGGATAGTCAGTGATGCCTGACATCAACATCGAAGGCCGCTGCCGGGTTCCCGCGGGCGATCCGGTCGCGAGGATTTAATTTGCAGCATCGTCGTCCTGGCGAAAGCCAGGACCCATTACCCCAATTGTCCGTCGTTGTATGACGCTGGGGCCGCGATCCCATCCATCATCAAATGCGGTGGTTATGGGTCCTGGCCTTCGCCAGGACGACATTGGGATGTTGGCACGGCTGGAGTCACCAACCAGCGCCCTCACACCGGCAACGCCGTCGAATACTTCACCTGGCTCAGCGCAAAGCTCGACTCGATCGAGGCAATGCCGTCGAGCCGGGTCAGCTTGTTCTTCAAGAACGCCTCATAGGAGGAGAGGTCGGCGGCGACGACGCGCAGCAGGTAATCGCGGTTGCCGGTCATCAAATAGCACTCTAGCACCTCGTCCCATTTCGAGATCGCGCGCGCGAAGCGGTTGAGGTCTTCCTCCTTCTGGCGCGCGAGCTTGATCGAGATGAAGACCGAGACATGCAGCCCGAGCGATTTCTGGTCGACGGTTGCGGTGTAGCGAGAAATCACGCCGCGCTGCTCGAGCAGCTTGACCCGGCGGTGGCAGGGCGACACCGAGAGCCCGACCTTGTCGGCGAGCTCCTGCATGGTCATGCGGCTGTCGGTCTGGAGCAGACTCAGGATCTTGCGGTCAATGGCGTCGAGGGCAGGCATTGGGATGAACTCGCAGGTGAAGGCCGGATCGTGGGAATTTATCCCAATTTTTCCTGTGCTGTCGCGCGGAATTGAGATTTTCGGCGGCCCCCGCGGCAGTAACATCCGAGATATCGCCCGGAGCATTGCCATGGGAATCGCGCCTGAACGCCTCGACATGCTGTCCGCCCTGGCCCGCAAGGTGCTGTGGCTGTCGTCGTGGACCATCCATCACGCCAACCATGTGCGGCCTTCTACCGACGGACTGAAGGTCGGCGGCCATCAGGCCTCGTCAGCCTCGCTCGCCAACATCATGTCGGCGCTTTATTTCTCGGTGCTGCGCCCGCAGGACCGCGTCGCGGTGAAGCCGCATGCAAGCCCGGTGTTCCATGCGATCCAGTATCTGTTCGGCCACCAGACCCGCGACAAGCTGGAGAATTTCCGCGGCTACAAGGGCGCGCAGTCCTATCCGTCGCGCGCCAAGGACACCGACGACGTCGATTTCTCCACCGGCTCGGTCGGTCTCGGCGTGGCGCAGACGCTGTTCGCCTCGCTGGTGCAGGACTACGTCAGGGCGCACGGCTGGATGACTGACCGGCCCGAGGGCCGCATGATCGCGCTGGTCGGCGACGCCGAGATGGACGAGGGCAACATCTTCGAGGCGCTGCTGGAGGGGTGGAAGCACGGCTTGCGCAACACCTGGTGGGTGGTCGACTACAACAGGCAGTCGCTCGACGCCGTGGTGCGCGAGGGACTGTGGGCCAAGTTCGAGACCATGTTCCGCAATTTCGGCTGGGACGTGGTGATCGTGAAATACGGCAAGCTGATGCTTGAGGCGTTTGCCGAGCCCGGCGGCGAGGCGCTGCGGCGCTGGATCGACAATTGCCCGAACCAGATGTACGCGGCGCTCTGCTTCCAGGGCGGCGCGGCGTTCCGCAAACATCTGCGTGACGATATCGGCGACCAGGGCGACGTGTCGGCGCTGATCGGTCGCCGCAGCGACGACGAGCTGCTGGCGCTGATGTCGAACCTCGGCGGCCACGATATGGCGAGCATGATCGAGGCCTTCGAGGCGATCGACCATGATCGTCCGGTCTGCTTCATCGCCTACACCATCAAGGGCGTCGGCCTGCCGATGCAGGGCCACAAGGACAACCACGCCGGCCTGATGACGGTGGCGCAAATGGAGAAGTGGCGCGCCGCGCAGAACATCCGCACCGGCCACGAGTGGGACAAGTTCGAGGGCCTGTCGCAGGAGCCCGCGAAGCTCGAGGCGTTCCTGGCCGAGGCGCCGTTCAACCGCGAGGGACGCCGTCGTCTCTCGGCGCCGGAAATCGACGTGCCGGAGCGGCTGGCCTTCAAGGCCTCCGCGCAGATGTCGACGCAGCAGGGCTTTGGCCTCGTGCTGCATGAGCTCGCACGCGGCGACAGCGAGCTTGCGTCGCGCATCGTTACCGTTTCGCCCGATGTCACGGTGTCGACCAACCTCGGCGCCTGGGTCAATCGCCGCGGCCTGTTCGCGAAGGCGGAGAACCACGACCTGTTCCGGCAGGAGAAGATCCCGTCAGCCTACACCTGGGAATATTCGCCGAAGGGCCAGCACCTCGAGCTCGGCATCGCCGAGATGAACCTGTTCATTATGCTGTCGGCGCTCGGCCTGTCGCAGCAGATCAACGGCGCGCGGCTGTTGCCGGTCGGAACGCTGTACGATCCCTTCATCGAGCGCGGCCTCGATGCGTTGAACTACGCCTGCTACCAGGACGCCCGCTTCATGGTGGCGGCGACGCCGTCGGGCATCTCGCTGGCGCCGGAAGGCGGCGCGCATCAGTCGATCAAGACACCCTTGATCGGGATCGGGCAGGACGGGCTTGCCTCATTCGATCCGGCCTTCGTCGATGAACTTGCCGTGATCATGGGCTGGGGCTTCGGCCACATGCAGCGCGAGGGTGCCGAGGGCGGTTCGGTTTACTTGCGACTCTCGACCCGGACGCTGGAGCAACCGCAGCGGATCATGACACCGGACTTGCAGCGCGACATCACCGATGGCGCCTACTGGATGCGCAAGCCGGGCCCGAACTGCGACATCGTTGTTGCGTATACCGGCACCGTCGCGCCGGAGGCTATCGAGGCGGTCGGCCTGATCGGCGAGAGCCACCGCGATGTCGGTCTCCTGGCGGTAACCTCCGCGGACCGGCTCTATGCGGGTTGGTCCGCGGCGCGGAATTTGCGTCGCGATCGCCGTGGCACGCAGCATTTGAGTCATATCGAGCGGATGCTGGCGCCGCTCGGCCGCGACTGCGGCATCGTGACCGTGATCGACGGCCATCCGGCCTCGCTGGGCTGGCTCGGTAGCGTGCGCGGCCATCGGGTCGAGGCGCTCGGTGTCGAGCATTTCGGCCAGACCGGCACGATCGGCGACCTCTACCGCCATTACGGTATCGACGCCAATGCGATCATCGATGCCGCGGAAAGCCTCTCAACCGGCGCCCCGGTGCGGCATCGCAAGATGGCGGTGTAACCACATAGTCGTCCCGGTGAAGGCCGGGACCCATTACCACGTATGGGAGTAGTGAAGGCGACTTGTTGCCCCAGCCTTCCGCCTCACGAGCATCGGTGGCTATGGGTCCCGGCCCCCGTGCGCAATTGCGTACTAGGCCGGGACGATCCAGCACCTTGCCACCCGCGCGCCTCGCGCCTTATATCCCGTGGGCGTGCACGAGCCGCGCCCCGCATATGGCGGGTTCAATTCGCCCTGCTTTCGTGCAAGGATGCCTGCCGAACGCTTTCCGTTCCCCTTATCCATACGCCCCCTACAAGAGGTTTCCGATGGTCAATCGCATGCAATTCTACATCGATGGCGCCTGGGTCGATCCCGTCGTCAAAGGCAAGTCCACCCCCGTCGTCAATCCGGCGACCGAAGAAGCGATGTATGAGGTTGCGCTCGGCTCCAAGGCCGATGTCGACAAGGCAGTCGCCGCCGCGAAGCGCGCGTTCGAGACCTATTCCCAGACCAGCCGCGAGGAGCGCATCGCGCTGCTCACCAGGATCGTCGAGGTCTACAAGGGCCGCATGAAGGAGATCGGCGCCGCCGTCTCTGACGAGATGGGCGCTCCGCTGCCGATGGCCGAAAAGCTCCAGGCCGGTGCCGGCCTCGGCCATCTCATGAACACCCTCGAAGTGCTCAAGAAGTACGAGTTCGAGGAGACGATGGGGACCGCCGTGATCGTGCGCGAGCCGGTCGGCGTCGTCGGCATGATCACGCCCTGGAACTGGCCGCTCAACCAGATCGCCTGCAAGGTCGCGCCCGCGCTCGCCGCCGGCTGCACCATGATCCTGAAGCCGTCGGAGTTCACCCCGACCTCGGCGCTGATCTTCGCGGAAATCCTCCATGAAGCCGGTGTGCCGAAGGGCGTGTTCAACCTGCTCAACGGCCTCGGCCCGGAGGTGGGTGCCGCGATGAGCGAGCACCCGGACATCGACATGATCTCGTTCACCGGCTCGACCCGCGCCGGCGTCGATGTCGCCAAGCGCGCGGCGCCGACCGTGAAGCGCGTCAGCCAGGAGCTCGGCGGCAAGTCGCCGAACGTGATCCTCGAGGGTGCTGACCTCACCAAGGCGGTGACTGGCGGCGTGATGCACATGTTCAACAACTCGGGCCAGTCCTGCAACGCGCCGTCGCGCATGATCGTGCCGCTCTCCAAGATGAAGGAAGTGGCCGCGATCGCGAAGGGCGTCGCCGACAAGACCAAGGCCGGCGATCCGCGCGCCGACGGCACCACCATCGGTCCGGTCGTCAACCGCGGCCAGTGGGACAAGATCCAGGCGCTGATCCAGAAGGGCATCGACGAGGGCGCAACGCTCGTCGCCGGTGGTCCGGGCCTGCCCGAGGGCGTCAACAAGGGCTTCTACGTCCGCCCGACCATCTTCGCCGACGTCACCAACGATATGACGATCGCCCGCGAGGAAATCTTCGGACCGGTGCTGACCATCCTTGGCGCCAAGGACGAGGCTGAGGCGGTGAAGATCGCCAACGACACGCCCTACGGTCTCGCCGGTTACGTCTCGGCCGACACCGTGGAGACCGCGCGCCGCGTCGGCCGCCAGATCCGCGCCGGCAACGTCAACCTGCAGGGCGTGCCGAACGAGCGCTCCGCGCCGTTCGGCGGCTACAAGCAGTCCGGCAACGGCCGCGAGTGGGGCCGCTACGGTCTGGAAGAATACCTCGAGGCCAAGGCGGTCGCCGGCTACAACGCCGCGTAAGCCGAGCCACGAGAGGCAACAATTTGGCGCCGAGGCAGGCAACTGCTCCGGCGTCAGCCATTTTGGAAGCTAGAAATTTCTATCGGCGTCCCGGCGAAGGCCGGGACCCATTACCACAGGCCGTCATTTTGCGAATGATTGTGGCCCCAGCCCAACAATCCAAGATCCATCGGTGGGTCCCGGCCTTCGCCGGGACGACAAGCTAACCGCCGAGCGCGCCCTGGGTGTTGACGTAGAGCGCATAGATCGACTGGCTCGCCGCCATGAACAGGCGGTTGCGCTTCAGTCCGCCGAAGCAGAGGTTGGCGCAGCGCTCCGGCAGTGCGATGCGGCCGATCGTGACGCCGTCGGGCGCGAACACGACAACGCCGTCGAGCTCGGGATCGCCCATGCCCCAGCCGCACCACAGATTGCCGTCGATGTCGCAGCGCATGCCGTCGGGCGTGCCGCGGCCGGCATCGATGAACACGCGCTTGTTCGCGATTGTCTTGCCGTCGGCGGAAACGTCATAGGCGAGGATCTTGCGGTTCGGCTCGCCGCGGGATTCCACGACGTAGAGGATCTTTTCGTCCGGCGAGAAGCACAGCCCGTTCGGCCCGAGCACGCCCTCGGCGACGATGCTGGCCTTGCCGGTTGCGGGATCGAGCCGGTAGACGTTGGGCTCGATTTCCGGATCGGCCTTGTAGCCCTCGTAATTGCCGAGCAGGCCGAAGATCGGATCGGTGAACCAGATCGCGCCGTCGGATTTCACCACGACGTCGTTCGGCGAGTTCAGCCGCTTGCCGCCGAAGGAATCGATCAGCACGGTAATCGATCCGTCATATTCGGTACGGACCACGCGGCGGCCGCCATGCTCGCAGGTGATCAGCCGGCCCTGGCGGTCGCGGGTGTTGCCGTTGGCGAAGTTCGACGGCTTGCGGAAGATGCTGACCGCGCCGGTCTCTTCCTCCCATTTGAGGATGCGCTGGTTCGGGATGTCGCTGCACAACAGATAGCGGCCGTCGCCGAACCACACCGGCCCTTCGGCCCAGCGCAGGCCGGTGGCGATGCGCTCAACGGCGGAGAGCTTCAGCCAGTATTTCTCGAAGCGCGGATCGAGCGCGTGGATCGCAGGATCGGGATAACAGGTCGCGGGACGCCAGCCGGCGGAATGAACATCGGACATTTGCTGTTCTCGTTGTTGTGTTTCGATGGTGTTTCCTTGAGCGCATGGTTTGCTATCATTGTCGGTCTGCGACCGCAATTCGGCTGCAGCAAACAGGAAAGACGAGGGACGGCATGCCACGCATATTGATGACCGGCGCATCGGGGGGAATCGGCACGAGCCTGCGCAAGCTGCTGCCGCCGATCTATCCGGATCTCCTGCTGAGCGACATCAAGAAGCCCTCCGATCTCGGCAGCAACGAAAAATTCAAGGCGGCCGATCTCGCCGATCTCGCTGAGGTCGAGGCGATCTGCGAGGGCGTCGACGGCATCCTGCATTTCGGCGGCTATTCGGTCGAGGGTTCCTGGGACGCGATCCTGCAGGCCAACATCATCGGCTGCTACAATCTGTTCGAGGCGGCGCGCAAGAAGGGCGTCAAGCGCGTGATCTTCGCCTCATCCAATCACGCGGTCGGCTTCTACCCGCGCCACCACCGGATCGGCACCGATGTCACCGCGCGGCCGGATAGTCGTTATGGGGTGAGCAAGGTGTTCGGCGAGGGCGTCGGCGCGCTCTATGCAGACAAGCACGGCATCAAGGTGACCTGCATCCGGATCGGCAATTTCGGCGAGGCACCGCTCGATCACCGCAGGCTGTCGATCTGGCTCAAGCCCGAGGATCTGGTTCAGCTCTGCCGGATCGGGCTCGAACATCCCGACATTCATTTCGAGGTGCTGTACGGCGCGTCGTACAACGAGCGCTCGTGGTGGGACAATCACCGCGCCTACGATCTCGGCTATCGTCCGAGCGGTCGTGGCGAAGACTTCCGCGAGCACGCGATGGCCGAGCAGGCCAAGCTGCCGCCCGATCCCGTCGGCGATTATTACCAGGGCGGGGCGTTCTGCAGCATGGAGTTCGACGGCGACAGGACGAGGGTGATCGACTGGAAGAAGTGATCAGTCGTCGCACTGCGGCAGTTGCTTCACGGCCTCGGTGTGCTGGCGCTGCGGCTCATTCGAGCTTTGCCCGGATGCCTTGGGTACGCTTCCGGGTCCATTATAGGTCTCGGAGAAGTGGGCGAGCGGGAAGTTGAGGCTGATCTTCTGTCCAGTCAGGTTCTTCGCTTCCACCACGATCGTTTGCGCGTGCTTCAGCCGTTCGATCAGCTCGCCATTGGCCTCCAGCGTGCCGCCGCAGCCGAGCGTGTAGCAATGCGTCCTGGCGACCTGCATCGGTTCGTCCTGATCGATACGGAGGCTGATCGTGCCTTCCAGCATGGTCCGCGTTCCGACATTGGCGGTGAGCAGCGCGCGCGTGCTGGTCTGTGGCGAAACGCTGATGGAGCCGCCCGACGGCGCGCACTGGCCGCGCGCGGCGGCAGCGACGAAGCAACTCGCCTCCGTCAGGCAGGTCTTGGTCCAGGGCTCATAGGTGAGCTCGGCCGCGCGCGGATCGGCCGCGTCTGCAATTCCGCCAAGCGCAAGCTGCACGGCGAACGATCCAACCAACAAAACCACGTAACGCATCGCCGTCTCCTTTACGAGGAGGCCGCGTATCGCGCTATTGCGGCTTTTTGTCGTTGGAGATGCGGACGAGATAATCCGCCTTGCTGTACTGCATGTGATCGACGCAGAGCTGCGCCAGCGCCCAGCTGTCGCGGCCCCTCAAGAGCTCGATCATCAATTCGTGCTGGCGGCGCGACAATGCGAGGCCTTCGCTGTCGGCGAGGTTCTTGGCGCGCATCGGCAATGTCAGGTTCATGTAGTCCTGCAGCGAGCGGACCAGGTAGGGATTGCCGCAGGCGGAGAACAGCGCGAGGTGGAATGCATCGTTGGTTTCGTGGATGCCGCGCATGTCCTGCGCGTCGGCCTTGAGGCAGTAATGCCGTTGTAACTCGCTCAATTGGTCGATCAGGCTGTCGGGCGCGGGCAGGGCGATCATCAGCGCGGCCTGGCGCGTCAGCATCTCGCGCACCTCGTAGATCTGCCGCACTTCCTCGGCCGAATAGAACCGCACCGTGGCGCCGACATTCTTCTCGCGCAGCACGATGCCCTGACGTTCGAGCTGGAACAGCGCCTGGCGGACGAAATGCCGGCTCGCGCCGTAGCGCTGCATCAGGGTATCCTCGACCAGCCGCAGTCCGGGCGCGAAGCGACCGAAGATGATGTCCTCCTCCAGCCGGCGGATCACTTCCGCCTGTTCCTCCTCCCGCGAGGGGGTCTGGAGTTCGGGCAAGGTGGGCTCGGCTGTCATGCGCTCTCGGCTTCGGGTCGGTGCCGGAGGTCAGCATGAGGCCATGGCTATTGTCAATAATGGGGGCGATTTTGCCGCAGACCAGCCTGCGCTCTCCGCCAGATTATCTCGTATTGACAATAATTCCTGCCGCTCCTTAAGTGCGGCCAACCAACACATGGGAAGAGAAGAAAATGGCCGACGGACTTCGCAAGGGACTGACCAGCTATGGCGACGCCGGCTTCTCGCTGTTCCTGCGCAAGGCTTTCATCAAGGCGATGGGCTATTCGGACGACGCGCTCAATCGCCCGATCGTCGGCATCACCAACACCTACAGCGACTACAATCCCTGCCACGGCAACGTGCCGCAAATCATCGAAGCGGTGAAGCGCGGCGTGATGCTGTCAGGCGCGATGCCGTTCGTGTTCCCGACCATCTCGATCGCCGAGAGTTTTGCGCATCCGACCTCGATGTACCTGCGCAATCTGATGGCGATGGATACCGAGGAGATGATCCGCGCCCAGCCGATGGATGCGGTGATCGTGATCGGCGGCTGCGACAAGACCCTGCCGGCGCAGCTCATGGCCGCCATCAGCGCCGATCTGCCGACGGTGGTGATCCCGGTCGGCCCGATGGTGGTCGGTCATCACAAGGGCGAGGTGCTCGGCGCCTGCACCGACTGCCG
Source organism: Bradyrhizobium sp. USDA3010 (assembly GCF_056429065.1). NCBI lineage: Bacteria > Pseudomonadati > Pseudomonadota > Alphaproteobacteria > Hyphomicrobiales > Nitrobacteraceae > Bradyrhizobium > Bradyrhizobium sp. USDA3010. The sequence goes on along the minus strand of NZ_JBWJZD010000010.1, from coordinate 118,504 downwards.
CAGGCTGTGGGGCAAGTATCGCGCCGGCGAGATCGACGATGTCGAGATCGAGGCGGTGAACGGCCGGCTCGCGCCGTCGGTCGGCACCTGCATGGTGATGGGCACGGCCTCCACCATGGCCTGCATCACCGAAGCGCTCGGCCTGTCGCTGCCGATGAGCGCGACGATCCCGGCGCCGCATGCCGAACGCTTCCGCTCCGCGGAGGCCAGCGGCCGCGTCGCCGCCGAAATGGCGAAGACCAAGGGACCGAAGCCGAGCGAGATCCTGACGCCGTCGTCGTTCCGCAACGCCCAGGTCGTGATGCAGGCGATCGGCGGCTCGACCAACGGGCTCATCCACCTCACGGCCATCGCCAACCGCTCGCCTTACAAGATCGATCTGGAGGCGTTCGACAAGCTCGGCCGCGAGGTGCCCGTGCTGGTCGACCTCAAGCCGTCGGGCGAACACTACATGGAGCATTTCCATCATGCCGGCGGCGTGCCGAAGCTGATGGCGCAACTCGGCGACCTCATCGATCTCGATGCCAGGACCATCACCGGTCAGACCTTGCGCGATGTTGTGGCCGGCGCGGAGGACGTGCCGGGGCAGGATGCGATCCGCTCCAAGACGAACCCGATCAAGTCCGAAGGCGCGATGGCGATCCTGCACGGCAATCTCGCGCCGCGCGGTGCCGTCATCAAGCAGTCGGCGGCGAGCCCAAAGCTCCTGCAGCACACCGGCCGTGCCGTGGTGTTCGAGTCGGTCGAAGACATGACGCTGCGGGTCGACGACCCCGCGCTCGATGTGACCGCCGACGACGTGCTGGTGCTGCGCAACGCCGGCCCGAAGGGGGCCCCCGGCATGCCGGAGGCGGGCTACCTGCCGATCCCGAAGAAGCTCGCGCGCACCGGCGTGAAGGACATGGTCCGCATCTCCGATGCGCGAATGAGCGGCACCGCCTTCGGCACGATCGTGCTGCACATCACGCCGGAGTCCGCCGTCGGCGGTCCGCTGGGTCTCGTGCAGAACGGCGACATGATCCGGTTGGATGTTGCCAAGCGCAGCATCGATCTCCTGGTCGACGAGGCCGAACTGCAGAAGCGTCGCGCCGCGCTGGCTCCCGCCGGCACGCCGGATTGGGCCAAGCGCGGTTACGCGCATCTCTTCAACGAGACCATCCTGCAGGCGGACGAGGGCTGCGATTTCGACTTCATGCGCGCCAAGGGGAAGTAGCGAGCGCCGTTCGGCGCAGTTGCCAAATTATCGATAATTCGAGTGACGCAGTATGTGATTGCGCCTATGGGCGTCAAATTGCCTCTGTTTTATTGACAATCCCGCGGGACTGGTGGGATGATCGCGTCAATCAAAAACAGGGGGAACGTCGCGATGGGCTATTCAGCCAGGATCGTCGGGATCGCCATGGCCGCGGCAGCGCTGCTGCCGGCGCGCGCCGGTGCGCAGGAGGTCAAGCACTTCCGCTTCGCCTACGACCAGCCGCGCAACACCGGCTATTCGGTCGCCGGCGATCTGTTCGCCGAGAAGCTCAAGGAATTGAGCAAGGGGACGATGATCGTCGACCAATATCCCGGTGCGCAGCTCGGCCAGGAGCCGCAGCTGCTGCAGCTCGTGAAATCAGGCGATATCGAGTTCGCGATCGTGTCCTCCGCCAACACGGCGACGATCTCGCCGCAGGCCGGCGTGATGTCGCTGCACTTCCTGTTCCGCAACGACGCCCATGTGATCAAGGCGCTGGCGGACCCGCAGGTGTTCGACGCCATCAGGACGATGATCGACGAGACCGCGCAGGGCCTGCATGTGATCGGCACCGGTTCGCAGGGCGTGCGCCACATCTACAGCAAGAAGGAAATCCACAACGTCGGCGACCTCAAGGGCGTGAAGGTCCGGGTGCAGGCGACCGCGACCGAGGACACCATGTTCCCGGCCTATGGCGCGCAGACGGTGCACATGCCGTTCGGCAGCGTCTACACCTCGCTGCAGACCGGCGTGGTCGACGCCGCCGAGAACAGCATCAACGTCTATCTCGTCAACAAACACTATGAGGTCGCGCCCGTGCTGTCGATCACCGAGCACGAGGCCAACAATGCCTTGCTGTTCGTCTCCGACAAGCTCTGGCAGAGCCTCTCCGCCGAGCAGAAGCAATGGGTGCAGGCCGCCGCCAACGAGGTCAGCGCCAAGGAGCCGCAGAAAGCCTTCGAGTTGGAGCGGAATGCGCTGACCAAGCTGAAGTCGTTCGGCGTCAAGGTGGTCGATGACGTGGACAAGAAGAGCTTCACCGCGATCGCCGATCCCTATCTCGACAAGCTCGCCAAGCAGCTCGGCCCGCACGCGGAGAAGATCAAGAACCTGATCCGCGCAGTCAACTAGCGCACTTGATGCGTCGTCCCGGCGAAAGCCGGGACCCATACGCCGCGGTCTATCAAGTTGGGTGATTGGGCCGCTGCCTCGCTGAGGAATTTCGAGCATGGCCATCGCCGACAGACTGGTGCTGCAACGGCAGCGGCATCTGAAATGGCGGGCGCTCGACCGGCTCGAGCTGATCCTGATGATGCTGTGCGGCCTGCTGTGCTTCGGCTTCTCGCTCTCGGTGACCGCCGACATCGTCACCCGCACCATCGGTCACCCCTGGCTGTGGCTGCAGGAGGTGACCTCGACGCTGTTCATCTACGCGATCTTCATCGGCGCCGCGGTCGCGACCAGGCGCAACGACCATCTCTATCTCACCGCGCTCTCAGAGGCGATGCATGGCAGGTCGCGGCTGGTCGTCGAGATCGTCATCAGGTTGGTGGTGCTGGGCGTCGCCTTTTGCCTGGTCTGGTACGGCTATCAAAATTACCTTCGCGGCTTCGGCAGCTTCCGGCTGCCGTCCGGCACGCCGATCGCATCACTCTATGCGGTGATTCCACTGTCCGGCATCCTGATCGGCCTGTTCACGGTCGAGCAGCTTGTCAACGGCATCCGCAACGAATTTGAGCATCCGGAGCCGCCGGACGAGGATCCTGCGATTCCCGCGATCAACTCCAGTGCGACCACGGGAGTGCAGCCGTGAGCGCACCGGTCGTGCTCGTGTTGATGTCGTCCTGCTTCCTGTTCTTCGGTTATCTCGGCGTGCCGGTGCCGTTCTCGCTGATGGCGGGCGTATTCGTCGGCGCAATGCTGTCGGATGTATCGCTCGCCGCGATCATCCAGAAGATCTTTGACGGCGTCGATTCCGAGGCGCTGCTGGCGATCCCGTTCTTCCTGCTGGTCGGCGAGCTCATGAGCTCGGCGAATGTCGTGGTCCGCATTGCCAACCTGTCGGTCTCGCTGGTCGGTCACATCAGGGGCGGGCTGTCGCAGGTCGTCGTCGTGTTCAGCATGTTCTTCTCGGAGATGTCGGGCTCGACCACCGCCGATGTCGCTGTGATGAGCAGGGCGCTCGGCGGGCCGATGCGGCGGGAGGGCTATGAGCCGGCCTTCATCGCCGCGATCATCGCCTCGGCCTCGACGATCGCGGCGCTGGTGCCGCCCAGCATCACGGCCGTGGTCTATGGCGCGGTCGGCAACGTCTCGATCGCCGGCCTGTTCATGGCGGGGGTGGTTCCCGGGCTGATGATCGGCTTCGGGCTGATGATCTATTGCTACTTTTTCGGGCCGTCGGGCCTGCGCAAGCCGCGGGCGCCGCTGCGCCAGATCGCGTTCGCCGCCGGTGACGCCGCGTTGCCGCTGATGATCCCGGTGATCCTGCTCGGCGGTATCCTGACCGGTTGGTTCACGCCGACCGAGGCCGGCGTGGTGGCGGTCGCCTACATCATCCTCGTCGTGATCCCGGCGCTGAACCGCGGGCACCTGAAAAAGATCCCGTATGACTTCTGCCTCGCCGGCCTGATCTTTTCGCTGCCGCTGATCACGATCGGCGCGGCGAACGCATTCGGCTGGATGCTGGCCTATCTGCGCGGCGCCATCTACATCGCCGACTGGATCACCTCGATCGCGGGCAACGATCCGCATCTCATCATGCTGCTGATGGTGCTGCTGTTCACCGTGGTCGGCGACTTCATCGAGCCGGTGCCGACCATCATCATCTTCATGCCGCTGGTCAACGCGCTGACCCAGGCAGGGGACATCAATGGCGTGCATATGGGCGTCGTGCTGATCGCGACGCTCGCTTTCGGCCTGATCACGCCGCCCTACGGGCTCGTGCTGCTGATGGCCTCGAAATTCGTCGGCATCAGCTTTGCAAAAGCGCTGCGGGCGGCGCTGCCGATCTATGTCGTGTTCCTGGTCACGATCTGCTTCACGATCTATTTCCCGAAGGTCGTGCTGTGGCTGCCCAAGCAGGTGATCCCGGAATCGGTCGGCTGCTTCAAGGCGCCCGGCGGCAGCGGATACATCTGCCCGAACTAGCCCACCCTCTATTTCGATTTGCTGGTGAACTTCTTCACGGCGACGCGGAAATCCTCGGTATGCATCGATGTGATGATCCTGTGCTCCTCGGCATCGAGCTGCTGCTTGGTCGGCATGGTGGCAGCCTGATAGACCAGCGACTTGGTCCCGGCGATCGCGGCGGGCGGATTTTTCGCCAGGCGCTCGGCGAGCTGCCGGGTGGCCGCCTTCAGCTCGGCTGCGGGGACGGTCTTGACGACCAGTCCCCATTCATAGGCTTGCTGCGCGGTGAAGCCATCCTCGGCAAGGAAAATCTGCAGCGCGCGACGGGTCCCGACCGTGCCGACGATGCCGACCGTGCTGCCGCCGTCGGGCGATACGCCGATCTTGGCATAGGCGGGCGTGAAACGGGCATCCTCCGCGGCGATGCACAGGTCGGTCACGAAGGCGAGGCCCATGCCGGCGCCGGCCGCCGACCCGTGCACGCTGGACAGCACGACCTTCGGCATCCGCCGAACCGTCTCGATGAAGGCGTGATAGTGGTGAAGCATTTCGCCGACCACGGGCGCGACGTTGTTGGCTTCGGTCGCAGCACCGATGGTTTGCAGGTCGCCGCCGGCGCAGAAGGCACGGCCTTCGCCCTCGATGACCAGCACGCGGATGTCCTTGTTGGCTTCGACCTCGGCGCCGAGCTGCTCGAGCTTTTTGGCGATCGTCATGTCGATCGCGTTGAACGCGGCCGGCCGGTTCAGCGTGATGGTCGCGATGGCGCCGTCGATGCGGAGCAAAGCGGGGTCGTTGGGGGAGGCGGGATCGGGCATTTTTGAAGACCTTGGGCTTGTTATTTCCGGACATTTAAGGCCTTGACGGCAGCCGTGGCAATCCGGCAGGGGCCTGGAGGCGGCTTTCTGGTGTCCAGATTTGCCGGCGACCCCCTTGCATCAGGGCGAGCCATGGGGCCAAATGGCGCGCGCCTTCGGTACGCAGACACGAGCGCTGTGGTGACGGGGCACGCAAGCTAACATCGACAAGAGGAAACGGCATGGGTCACTCCTGCTCGCGCGTATTTGGGTTGTTTCGATGACAGGCTCGGTCATCATCGTCGGCGCCGGACATGCCGGCTTCCAGCTCGCGGCGTCGCTGCGCCAGGCCGGCTTCGCCGAGCGCATCGCCCTGATCAATGACGAGGGCCATTTGCCGTACCAGCGGCCGCCTTTATCGAAGGCCTATCTGAAGGGGACCGGCGGGCCCGAGTCCCTGATGTTCCGGCCCGACAAGTTCTACCAGGACAACAAGATCGAGCTGATCACCGATCGCGCCCACGCGGTCGACCGCAACGCGCGGAAAGTGGCGCTCGCCTCCGGCACGTCGCTCGACTACGGCCATCTGGTGTTCGCGACCGGCGCGCGGAACCGGCTGCTCGATATTCCCAACGCAAAGCTCGACGCCGTCCGCTACCTGCGCATCCTGGATGAGAGCCAGGCGCTGCGCGATTTGCTCGCGCCCGGCATGCGCGTCGTCGTGATCGGCGCGGGCTTCATCGGGCTCGAATTCGCGGCCACCGCGCGGGCCAAGGGCCTCGAGGTCGACGTGGTCGAGCTCGCCTCGCGCGTGATGGCGCGCGCGGTGACTGCGGAGATCTCCGAGTTCTCGCAGTCCCGCCATGGCGCGGCCGGCATCCGGATCCACCTCGGGGTGCAGGTTACGGCGATCGAGGCCGATGGCGCCAAGGTCACCGGCGTCAGCCTGAGCAACGGCACGCACATCCCTGCCGATCTCGTCGTGGTCGGCGTCGGCGTGCTGCCGAATGTCGAGCTCGCTGCGGAGGCCGGCCTGCCGGTCGCATCGGGCATCATCGTCGACGAGCATCTTTCGACCGCCGATCCGAATATCTCCGCGATCGGCGATTGCGCGCTCTACACCAGCAAGCGCTTCGGCGGATCGCTGCGGCTGGAGTCGGTGCAGAACGCGACCGATCATGCGCGCTGCGTGGCCTCGCGCCTGACCGGCAAGACCGAGGTCTATGACGGCCTGCCGTGGTTCTGGAGCGACCAGGGTCCCGACAAGCTGCAGATGGCGGGTCTGACCACCGGCTACGACCGCGTCGTGGTGCGCGGCGACCGCGCGCAGGGGGCATTCTCGGCGTTTTGCTATCGCGGTGACAGGCTGCTCGGCATCGAGTCGGTCAATCGCGCCGGCGATCACATGTTCGGCCGCCGGCTGCTCGGCGCGGGCGGTTCGATCACGCCGGAGCAGGCGGCGGATGCGAGCTTTGATTTGAAGAGCGCGCTTTCCTAACCCCTGGTCGTCCCGGCGAAGGCCGGGACCCATACTCCGCGGCGGTTATTGGCGGAGATGAACGCAGTCACTATGCGCGTGCCCCAAACTGTAGCCGGTGGTTATGGGTCCCGGCCTTCGCCGGGACGACGTGTAGAGAGAGCGTCCTTCACCTCCTGTGCCGTCGGCATCGACGGCGCAGCCCCCATCCGTTGCACGCAGATCGAGGCGGCAATGTTGGCGTAAGCCAGCGCGTCGCCGAGCTGCTTGCCGATGGCGAGCTGCGAGGCGAGGGCGCCGACGAAGCAATCGCCGGCGCCTGTGGTGTCGACGGCCTTGACCGCGCGTCCGGGCACCAGCAGCGGCTGGCCCTCGACCAGCGCAAGAACGCCGCGCTTGCCGAGCGTGACGCAGACGATCTTGCCTTGCCCCAACGCGCGCGCCGCCTCGGCAAAGCAGGAGGGGGCGTCGCTGTCGCGCAGCTCCGTTCCGGTGAGCAAGCCGAGCTCGGTCTCGTTGAGGATCAGGATATCGACGAGATCAAGCAATGCACCGTCGGCCTGTTTCGCCGGGGCCGGATTGAGCATCGTGGTGGCGCCGGCGGCGCGGGCGCGGCTGAAGAATGCGGCGATCGTCGGCAGCGGGATCTCGAACTGGCTGACCGCGACGTCACCCTTCGCAAGCACGGGGGCTGCGACATCATCGGCATCGACCAGCCCGTTGGCGCCCGGCACGACGACGATCGTGTTGTCGGCATTGGCAAGCGTGATGATCGCCGTGCCCGAATGCGCGCCGCCGGTGTCCTTGACGAAGCTGAGATCGACGCCTTGCGCGGCGAGGAAGGCTCTCAGCTCCTTGCCGAACGCATCGGTGCCGAGCCGGCCGACCAGCGTGGTCGGCACGCCCTGCTTGGCCGACGCTACCGCCTGGTTGGCGCCCTTGCCGCCGGGAAAATACAGCACGGCATCGCCGGCTACGGTTTCGCCGACCTTCGGATGGCGTTCGGCGGTCACCACCACGTCCATATTGATGCTGCCTGCGACGAAGACGCGCCCCATCCCTAACCCCATTCAGCCGTGTCAGGCTTCTGCGCGAAACTCCTGCTTGACCGCCGCGATATCGGCGAGCGTCGGCAGGCCGGCTTCGTTGCCGAGCTTCTGGATCTTGAAGGTCGACGCCGCACGCGCGAACTTGAAATGCTCATGCCAGCCTTTGCTCGGGTTTGACAGATAGGAGTAGATGTAGGCGCCATGGAAGACGTCGCCCGCGCCGTTGGTGTCGATCACGCGCTTGCGCGGGATCGGAAACGCCGGCAGCGTTTGCACCTTGCCCGCCTCGTCATACCAGAGCAGGCCGCGCTCACCCATGGTGATGCCGCCGACCCGGCAGCCGCGGCTCTTGAGATAGTCGAGCATCTGGTCCGGCGTCTTGTCCATCTGCTCGCACAGCCGTTCGGCGACGATCGCGACGTCGATGAATGCGAGCAGCTCGTGGGTGTTGGTGCGCAGGCCGCCGCCGTCGAGCGAGGTCAGGATACCGTCCTCACGGCAGAGCTTTGCATAGTGGATCGCGGCGTCCGGCTGGTGGCCGTCGATGTGCAGCGCGCGGCAGCCCTTGATGTTCAGCAGTGGAAAGGGGTGGATGTGCTGGTCGTCGCGGCAGCGGACGATGGCGCGCTTGCCGTCGTTCGGCATGATGAAGGACAGCGAGGAGGAGTTCACCTTGCGGGGATGGAACGAGATGCCGTACCTGTCGGCCATGTCCCAGAACATCCGTCCCAGCCAGTCATTGGCCATGGTGGCGATCAGGTCCGGCTCGACGCCGAGCTTGGCGCAGCAGAACGCCGCGGTCACCGCGTTGCCGCCGAACGACACCGCATAGGCGTCCGCAACGTGCTTCTCGTCGCCGACAGGCATGTGATCCGTGATGAAGGTGACGTCGATATAGGTCTGTCCAATGAAGAGAGCCTGCATTCGCTTCCCGTGATCGCTTGGTGTGGTCCCGGCCGAAGATCAGACTAGCACCGCTGATCGGCCGATATCGCTGAAATTATTCGCAACCCTGCTTGGTTTACAGGTAGAGATGATGGATGTACCGGGCCGTTCTGGTATGCGGCATAACGGCCGGTGGCAGGGCGTGGTTCCGGGATTCGTAAGGAGAAGCACAATGACGGCAGATTCGGGGAGGCCAAAGCCATGATTACCGGTCTCGATCATGTCGTCGTCCTCACCGGCGACATTGCTGCCGCCAGCGCCGCCTACGAGAGGCTGTTTGCGCGGGCGCCGGCCTGGCGCAACAGCGGCGACGGCGCCGACCGCGTGCTGTTCACGCTCGACAACACGACGCTGGAATTGATGGCGCCGCGCGGCGATGACGATGCCGCCCAGCGCGTCCGCAGCGCGCTCGTCACGCAAGGCGAGGGGCTTGCGAGCCTCTGCTTCCGCACCAGCGATATTGCAAGGACACACCGCAAGCTTGAGCGGCTGACCCTGAAGCCCGAGCCCGTCGCCGAGGTCGAGAGCCGCGACGAGACCAGCGGCGCCACGCTGTCGTGGAAGCGGACGCGCGCGGCGACCGATGCGACGCGCGGCGTGCGCATGTTTTTCCTGGAGCGGGCGCAGGAGCGGCCGCTGTCGGTGCGCACCACGCCGGCCTCGATCACCGCGATGGATCATGTGGTGGTCTCGACCGCCGACCCGGAACGCGCGGCCGCGCTCTATGGCGCGCGGCTCGGGCTCGACATGGCGCTCGACCGGTCGCATCCCGAATGGGGCCGGTTGATGTTCTTCCGTTGCGGCGACCTCGTGGTCGAGGTCACGCACCGGCCGGGCAAGGAAAACAAAGCGGAGACGGACGCGCCGGACCGGCTGCGCGGCATCTGCTGGCGCGTCACCGATATCGATGCCACGCGCGCGCGGCTGGTTGCGGCCGGCGTCGACGTCTCCGAGATTCGCACCGGCCGCAAGCCCGGCACGCGCGTGATGACGGTGCGCAACGGCACGTGCGGCGTGCCGACGCTTCTGGTGCAGCCCTCACAGGGAAAGCCAGACTAGGCCGCGTTTCATCCGCTCGTCGTCACGACAGCGTGCACCGCCGGCAATCCGAGCGCCGATCTCCTCCGTCATTCCCCGGTGCGCAATTGCGCACCGGGGAATGACGAAGGAGTGGCTGTGGCAGCTGCGAGAAATATTCCCGCATCGCCGTCACGACAACATTCGTTCGCAAACGCCGCGCGTCATGCTACATTCATCAACCCAGCATCACGGGCGATCGATTTGGCCAAAGCAAAGCGGATACAGAGATGGCAGCGCGACCCCCAGGGGATGCGGCTGCGGATTCTCGAGGCGGCCAAGCAGGAATTCGCCGCCCATGGCCTTGCCGGCGCTCGGGTTGATCGCATCGCGGCCAATGCCGACGCCAACAAGCGCATGCTTTATTACCATGTCGGCAACAAGGAGGATCTCTATCTCGAGGTGCTTGAGGGCGCCTACGAGAAGATCCGCGCCGAGGAGCGCTCGCTCGATCTCGAGCATCTCGACCCGCCCGAGGCGATCGCGCGCCTGATTAATTTCACGTGGAACTATTTTCTGCGCAATCCAGAGTTCCTGGCGTTGCTGAACACGGAAAACCTCGCCAAGGCAAAGCACCTGAAGCGCTCGACCAAGGTCAAGTCGATGCACTCGCCCTTTGTCGAGATGATCCGCACCGTGGTGACGCGTGGGGTCGAAAGCGGCGATTTCCGCGACGCGGTCGATCCGGTGCAGCTCTATATCTCGATCGCCGGGATGGCGTTCTTTTATCTCTCCAACAGCGCCACGCTGAGCGTGATCTTCGGCCGCGACCTGCTCAAGAAGGACGCCCGCGACCAGCGCCTCGAGCACATGACCGCGCTGGTGCTGGCGGCGCTGACCGGCAAGTCCACCGCCGCGTTTGGCGCGATGCCGGTGCGGCACGCTGCGGAACACCGCGTGGTGTGAGGGCGCGCGACTCATTCGCGCTCATTGCCCAGCATTTCGGCGCGTAGCCCGGATGGAGCGAAGCCCAATCCGGGGAGCTGCATCCGCGGATAATGCGGTCCCGGATTTCGCTGCGCTGCATCCGGGCTACGGACTCAAATCCAAAAATCTCGCCTGACGAAAGTAGCGTGCTTCGGCGCGATTTTGCCGCGTGCCGGGGGCTGGACAGTATTTATCCAACGGGTTAATTTCTACTCGAACGAGAGAGACTAGAAGGGAGCGTGACGTGGCGGAGGCAAAGAGCCCTTCGGGCGTGTCGAAGGTGCTGAATGCGGCGTGGGTGCGTCCGTTCCTGTTCCTGGTGGTCATCGTGGTGGCTTGGGACCTTGGGATCCGGCTGTTCCACATCCCGGCCTATCAGATCCCGTCGCCCGGCGACGTCGTCGCGGTGCTGTGGAGCGACTGGCCGGAGTTGCTGCGGCAGTCCTGGCCGACCACCTATGCGACGATCTGCGGTTTCCTGCTCTCGGCGCTGTTCGGCATTCCCACAGCGATGCTGATCGCGGGCTCGAAGACGGTCGAGAGCTACGTCTATCCGCTCCTGGTGTTCTCCCAATCGGTGCCGAAGATCGCGATCGCGCCGCTGTTCGTGGTGTGGTTCGGCTTCGGCATCGTCCCCAAGGTGATTTCCGCGTTCCTGCTCGGCTTCTTCCCCGTCGTGGTCTCGGCCGTGCAGGGCTTCAAGTCGGTCGATCCCGACATGGTCGATCTGGCGCGCGCGATGCAGGGCAGCCGCTTCAAGGTGTTCTGTGCGGTCAACCTGCCGCATGCGATGCCAGCGATCTTCTCCGGCCTGAAGGTGTCGGTGACACTCGCCGTGGTCGGCGCGGTGGTGGGCGAGTTCGTCGGCTCCAATTCCGGCATCGGCTATGTGATGCAGCGCTCGATCGGTACCTTCGACCTGCCGACGATGTTCGCAGCGCTGGTGATCCTGGCGCTGCTCGGCGTCATCCTGTTCTGGATCGTCGACCGCATCGAGCGGCTGGTGATCCCGTGGCACGTCAGCCAGCGCGACGACATCATCTTCGCGTCCTAGCGCAGTAACCGGACAAGCGGCCCAGACAAGGGCCGCGGTACAATAAAAAGGGAGAACAACCATGAAGCGTTTGATTGCGGTCGCCGGCGCGGCACTGGCCTGGACCGCGCTTGCGGTGGCGCCCGTGTCCGCGGCCGACAAGGTCGTGCTGATGCTGAACTGGTACGTCTATGGCGAGCACGCGCCGTTCTATTACGGCAAGGCCAAGGGCATCTATGCTGCCGAGGGCATCGACCTCGAGATCCAGGAAGGCCGCGGCTCGGCCGCGACCACGCAGGCGGTGGCGGCCAAGACCGCCGATTTCGGCTATGTCGACGTGCCCACGATGATGCGCGCCGCGGTGAAGGGGGCGCCTGTCATCGCCACCGGCGTGCTGCTGCAGACCAGCCCGATGTCGGCGATGGGCTTCGTCGACAAGAACATCAGGAAGCCGGAGGACATCAAGGGCAAGACGGTCGCGATCACGCCGGCGGATTCGATGACGCAGATCTGGCCGCTGTTCCTGAAGAAGACCGGGCTGAAGGAAAGCGACTTCCAGACCGTCGCCGGCGACGGCCAGACCAAGCTCAACGCCGTGATCAACGGCCAGGCCGATCTGTTGCTCGGCTACGTCATGGACCAGTCGATGAAGATCAAGGACGCCACCGGCAAGGACGTCTATCCGATCAAGTTCGCCGACTACGGCATCAACATGGTGTCGTCGGGCATCATCGCGAACTCAGACTATGTGAAGGCCAATGCCGACCTGGTCCGCCGCTTCATGTCGGCGACCACCAAGGCGGTGGAAGCCGCGGAGAAAGAGCCGAAGGCGGCCGCGCAGTCGATCCTCGACGCCAACCCGAAGGGCGGCAAGATCGACACGCTGACCCAGGGTTTTGAGCTGACGATCCCGCTCTATCGCACGGCGGAGACCAAGGCCAAGCGGCCGTTCCAGGTCACCGATCAGAACATGACCGAGTCGGTCAATCTGATGGTCGAGTATGGTGGCCTCGACGCCAAGGCCAAGGCCAATCCGAAGGCGTTCTACACCAACGACTATCTGCCGAAGGGTGACTCGTGAACCGTAAACTCCCGCTGTCGTCCCTGCGAAAGCAGGGACCCATAACCACCGGCCCTGATTGGTGCGGAAGGCCTCTGCCCGCCTGCCCAAACGAGAGAACACGGAGTATGGGTCCCTGCTTGCGCAGGGACGACGAGTGGAGAGGGACGCGATGAATCCTGCAACCAAACCAGTAGAAGTCGGCCAGCCCGCCGCGCATCTGCGCCTGGTGTCGGATCGCGCGGCCGGCGCCACGCCGGGCATCACGCTGTCGGGCGTGTCGAAGACCTACCGGTCGCGCGACGGCGACGTGCCGTCGCTGCGGCCACTCGACTTCACCATCAATGACGGCGAGTTCTTTGTCGTGGTCGGGCCTTCCGGCTGCGGCAAGTCCACGCTGCTGAAGATGATCTCGGGCCTGTTGCCGCCGACGACGGGCGAGGTGCTGGTCGACGGCGAGCCGGTGACCAGGCCGCATGGCAATGTCGGCATCGTGTTCCAGAATGCGCTGCTGCTGCCGTGGCGCAACATCCTCTCCAACGTGATGCTGCCGATCGACATGAAGCAGCTGCCGCGGGACAAATATCTCGCCCGCGCCAAGGCGCTGCTGAAGCTGGTCGGGCTCGAGGGTTTCGAGAAAAAGCTGCCCTGGCAGCTGTCCGGCGGCATGCAGCAGCGCGCCTCGATCTGCCGCGCGCTGGTGCACGATCCCAAGATCATGCTGATGGACGAGCCGTTCGGGGCGCTCGACGCCATGACGCGCGAGCGGATGAATGTCGAGCTGATGCGGATCCAGCGCGAGACCGGCAAGACGGTGCTGTTGATCACGCACTCGATCCCGGAAGCCGTGTTCCTCGCCGACCGCGTTCTCGTGATGACCGAGCGGCCCGGCGCGATCGCCGCGATCTATGACGTGCCGATGCCACGGCCGCGCTCGCTCGAGACCATGTCCGATCCCGTCTTCACCGAACTGGTGCAGCGGATCCGCAAGCATTTCTTCACGCAGGGGTCGCTGGACTAACACCCGAGTCTCCAATGCCGCTTCGCCTCAAAGTCAACGATATCGCCTTCTTCGAACGGCCGCTGGTGTTTGCCCGGCCGTTCCGTTTCGGCGCCGTGACGATCACCGCGTCGACGCAGCTGTTCGTGCGGGTCGAGATCGAGGTGGAAGGCAAGGGCCGCGCCACCGGCGCCAGTGCCGAGATGCTGGCGCCGAAGTGGTTCGACAAGCGGCCGCATCTGACCGAGGCGCGGTCGCTCGACGGACTGCGCCGTTCGCTTGCGATTGCCCGCGAGCTCTATCTGGCGAACAGGGGCTTTGACACCGCGTTCGGCCTGCACGCCGCCTGTATCGGTCCGCAGGTCGCGGCCTGCGCTGTGCAGGACATTCCGCCACTCGCAGCGAGCTTCGGCCCGGCCGAGATCGACAAGGCAATCCTGGATGCGCTGCTGCGCGTGGCCGGCGCGAACTTCTTCGACGCCATAGCCGGCAATATCGCCGGCATCGACGCCCGGCTGACGCCGGATGTCGACGACGCGGCTATCGCGCGGTTCCTTTCAACACGCAGGCGGATCGACCGTGTGGCGGTCAGGCATACGGTCGGGATGGACGACAAGGTTGAAGGCGAGGGCGGAGTCGCCGACGCAGGCGAGAATGCCGGTGCGCGCTATTTCAAGCTCAAGCTGAACGGCGATCCCGCCCATGACGCGGCGCGGCTGGCGCGGATCGGCGCCGAGCTCACTAGGCTGCCTTACGCTACCCAGGTCACGCTCGACGCCAACGAGCAATATGCCGACCTTGCCGCACTGAACGCGCTGGTCGACCGGCTCGACCACGACGCGGCGCTTGAACCGATCGCGGCAAACCTGCTCTACATCGAGCAGCCGATGCCGCGCGATATCACCAAGGCATCGCCGCTCGGGGGATTGGCCGCGCGCAGCTTCATCATCGACGAGGCCGACGATTCCTACGATGCGTTCCCGCAGGCGCGGGCGCTCGGCTATCGCGGCATCTCCTCGAAATCGTGCAAGGGCATCTACAAGTCGATCATCAATGCCACGCGTGCGGCGGCGTGGGGCGCCGATGGCCGGTATTTCATCAGCGGCGAGGACCTGACCTGTCAGGCCGGGCTCGCCGTGCAGCAGGATCTCGCGCTCGGGGCGCTGATCGGCGTCACCCATGCCGAACGCAATGGACATCATTACGTCGACGGCTTTGCCGACACCCCGGCCGATGAGGCCGACGCCTTCCTCGCCGCGCATCCCGATCTCTACACGCGCGCCGGCGGCAAGGTCCGCCTCGCGATCCACGACGGCGACCTGCTGACGGGGTCGATCGCCGCCGCACAGGGCTTTGCCAGTTCGATCCATCCGGACTGGTCCACCATGCAGCCGCTGAAGCGGCCCACACCACGCGTTTCGCAGGAGCAGACAGCATGACGACCAAGCGCCTCGGCCTGATCATGAACGGCATTACGGGCCGGATGGGGCTCAACCAGCATCTGATCCGCTCGATCGTTGCGATCCGCGAGCAGGGCGGCGTGCTGCTCGCGAACGGCGACCGCATCATGCCCGATCCGATCCTGGTCGGCCGCGATGCCGAGAAGGTCGCCAGCCTGGCCAAACGCTTCAACATCGAGCGCCACACCACCGATCTCGATCGCGCGCTGGCCGACAAGGGCGACACTCTGTTCTTCGATGCTGCCACCACGCAGGCGCGGCCGTCGCTGCTGACCAAGGCGATCAACGCCGGCAAGCATGTCTATTGCGAGAAGCCGATCGCGACCAATCTCGAGGAAGCCGTTGCGGTCGTGAAGCTCGCCAATGCCAGGGGGCTCAAGCACGGCACGGTGCAGGACAAGCTGTTCCTGCCGGGCCTGAAGAAGCTCGCCTTCCTGCGCGACTCCGGCTTCTTCGGCCGCATGCTCTCGGTACGCGGCGAATTCGGCTATTGGGTGTTCGAGGGCGGCTGGCAGGAGGCGCAGCGGCCGTCTTGGAACTACCGTGCCGAGGATGGCGGCGGCATCATTCTGGATATGGTCTGCCATTGGCGCTACGTGCTCGACAATCTCTTTGGCGAAGTCGAGAGCGTGGTCTGCATCGGCACGACCGATATCCCCGAGCGCTATGACGAGAAGGGCAAGAAGTACCAGGCGACCGCCGACGATTCCGCTTACGCCACCTTCAAGCTGAAGGGCGGCGTGATCGCCCACATCAACATGAGCTGGGTGACGCGCGTCTACCGCGACGACCTCGTCACCTTCCAGGTCGACGGCACCCACGGCTCGGCGGTTGCGGGCCTGACCGACTGCGTCATCCAGGCGCGCCAGGCCACGCCGCGGCCGGTGTGGAATCCGGACGAGAAGCGCATGTACGATTTCTATACCGACTGGCAGAAGCTTCCCGACAACGTCGTCTTCGACAACGGCTTCAAGGAGCAGTGGGAGATGTTCATCCGCCATGTCTGCGAGGATGCGCCCTACAAATACACCCTGCTCGAAGGCGCCAAGGGCGTGCAACTCGCCGAATGTGCGCTGAAGAGCTGGAAGGAGCGGCGCTGGATCGACGTCGCCCCGATCGTGGTCTGAGAAAGGACGTTGTCATGAACAAGCCGGTCCTGCCGATATCGTCGCTGTCGCTGAAGCTGCCGACCGCCGATGGTGGTCTCGAGACCTATCGCCTGGCAGCGTCGCGGACCTTTCCGGCGAAGCTCGAGGGCACGCTGAACCGCGTCGCGTTCTCTGCCGCCCATGTGGTGGCCGATCCGCGGGCCGACGTCGATCCCTGGCTGACCGCTGCGATCGACTGGGACAAGACGATCGCGTTCCGCGAACACGTCTGGGACCTCGGCCTTGGCGTTGCCGAGGCGATGGATACCGCCCAGCGTGGCATGGGCCTGGACTGGGCGACGTCGCTCGAATTGATCCAGCGCTCGGTGAAGGCGGCGAAGGCAAGAGGCAATGCGCTGGTGTTCTCGGGCGCCGGCACCGATCACCTCGCGGTGGAGGACGCCAAATCGATCGACGACGTGATCCGCGCCTATGAGGAACAGATCGTGGCAGTCGAGAAAGCGGGGGGACGCATCATCCTGATGGCCTCTCGCGCGCTGGCAAAACTCGGCAGGAATGCGGACGATTACGCGAAGGTCTATGACCGGGTGTTGTCGCAGGTCCGCGAGCCCGTGATCATCCACTGGCTCGGTGACATGTTCGATCCAGCGCTGTCAGGCTATTGGGGTACGGCCGATCTCGACGAGGCGATGGACACGGCGGTTGCAATCATCAACGCCAATGCGGCCAAGGTCGATGGCGTCAAGGTCTCGCTGCTCGACAAGCAGCGCGAGATCGACATGCGGCGACGGCTCGACAGCAGCGTGAAAATGTACACCGGCGACGATTTCAACTATGCGGAGCTGATCGCCGGCGACGACAAGGGATTTTCCCACGCGCTGCTCGGAATCTTCGATGCCATCGCGCCCGCCGCGTCCTATGCGCTGTCGCGCCTGGCTGCGGGCGACGAGGCCGGCTTCCACGACGTGCTGGGACCGACGGTGCCGCTGTCGCGCCACATCTTCAAGGCGCCGACGCGCTTCTACAAGACCGGCATCGTGTTCATGGCCTATCTCAACGGCCATCAGGATCACTTCACGATGGTCGGCGGGCAGGAGAGCGCGCGCTCGACCCTGCATCTTGCCGAGCTGTTCCGGCTCGCCGACCAGGCGGGGCTGCTCGCCAGTCCGGAGCTCGCGACGCGTCGAATGGCGGCGATCATGGCCACGCGGGGCGTTGACGCCTGATGCGTGATTTTTCCAGAGATCACCGTTGGCTGTCGCTCAACACGGCGACGGTCCGCAAGCAGGGCGATCTTCTCGCCATCATCGATGCCTGTGCGCGCCACGGCATCCGCGCGATCGATCCCTGGCGTGACCAGGTCGCTGCCATCGGCCTCGACCGCGCTGTGCGCGCGGTCAAGGACGCCGGGCTCGATCTGTCAGGCTATTGCCGCGGCGGCATGTTCACGGCCGATAGCGCACGTCGCAGCGAGGCGCGTGACGACAACCGCCGCGCGGTGGACGAGGCGGCAGCGCTCGGCGCTTCCTGCATCGTGCTGGTGGTCGGCGGCCTGCCGCAATATTCGCGGCCGGGCAGCGCGGCGTCCAAGGATATCGCTGCGGCACGGTCGCAGGTGCATGACGGCATCGCCGAGATGCTGGAGTATGCAAAAAAGGCAAAGCTGCCGCTCGCGATCGAACCGCTGCATCCGGCCTATGCCGCCGACCGCGCCTGCGTGAACACCACGAAACATGCCCTCGACATCTGCGACGCGCTCGATCCCGGCCGCACCGGTGCGATCGGCGTCGCGCTCGACGTCTATCACATCTGGTGGGATCCCGAACTCAAGAGCCAGATCGCGCGCGCCGGCAAGGACCGGCTGCTCGCGTTCCACGTCTGCGACTGGCTGGTGCCGACCAGGGATATCCTCAATGATCGCGGCATGATGGGCGATGGGATCATCGACATCAAATCCGTCCGCGCGATGGTCGAAGCACAGGGCTTTGCCGGTTATTCGGAGATCGAGATCTTCTCGAATGACTGGTGGAGCCGTCCGCTGGACGACGTGCTGCGGACCTGCGTCGAGCGGCATCGGAGGGTGGTCTGACCCAACGACCGGTTCGATGGACAAGGCGAAGCGTGCCCGTTATTCCGGGGGTGTGGGTGTGAACGGCACTGGAGGCCGTTGAACTCCGCGGTCTGGACCTTCGGAGCACGACATGCGCTTGAGCCACTGCCACAACTTCCATGACTTCCGCGAACTGGCGCGGCGGCGGCTCCCGGGGCCGATCTTCGATTACATCGACGGCGGGGCGGACGATGAGGCGACGCTTCGGCAGAACACCGCGAGCTTCGAGCGCTGCGACCTGGTGCCCAACGTCCTGCGCGGCGTGGAGAATGTGGATCTCTCGGTCACCGTGATGGGCCAGAAGCTGGCGACGCCTTTCTATTGTTCGCCAACCGCGCTGCAGCGTCTGTTTCATCATCAGGGCGAAAGGGCGGTCGCAGCCGCCGCGGCGAAATTCGGTACGATGTTTGGCGTGTCCTCGCTCGGTACCGTGAGCCTGGAGGAATTGCGCAAAGCTTACGACACGCCGCAAGTCTATCAGTTCTATTTTCACCGGGACCGAGGCCTGAACACGGCGATGATGCAGCGTGCCAAGCAGGCCGGCGTCAACGTGATGATGTTGACCGTCGACAGCATCACCGGCGGCAACCGCGAGCGCGACCTGCGGACCGGGTTTTCGATCCCCTTCAGGCTGACGCTCGGCGGCATGCTGCAATTCGCCATCAAGCCGGCGTGGGCCATCAACTACGTCACGCATGAGAGTTTCAAGCTGCCGCAACTCGACGAGCATGTCGATATGAGCGGCGGTGCCATGTCGATCGGGCGTTATTTCACGGAAATGCTCGATCCCGCCATGACATGGGACGATGTGGCCAAAATGGTCCGGGAGTGGAACGGACAGTTCTGCCTGAAGGGCGTCATGTCGGTTGATGATGCCAAACGCGCGGTCGAGATCGGCTGCACCGGCATCATTCTGTCCAACCACGGCGGCCGGCAGCTCGATGGCTCGCGGGCGGCGTTCGATCAGCTGGCCGAGATCGTCGATGCCGTGGGCGACCGGATCGATGTGATGATGGACGGCGGCATCAAGCGGGGCAGCCATGTGCTGAAAGCGCTGTCGCTGGGCGCCAAGGCCGTCGGCCTCGGACGCTTCTATCTCTATCCGCTGGCGTCGGCCGGCCAGGCCGGGGTCGAGCGGGCGCTTGGTCTGCTGCAGGCGGAGCTGGTGCGGGACATGCGGCTGATGGGGTGTTCCTCGATCAGCCAGCTCTCCCGGGCAAACCTGCGGTTCAGATAGCCGCCCGGCCAATCTCGATTGCGCTCACGAATCCTGATCGCTGTGCGTGATCTCGAGCGTCACGAGCCGCGCCAGCAGCGTTGCGGGATAGAGCTGACCGAAGATCGCCTCGAGATTGCACAGGCTGCGTGCGATCGGATGCAGCGGAGCGACGTCGCCATAGCCGGTGGTCGTCAACGTCATGAAGCTGAAATAGATCAGCTGGTTCGCCAGCGCAGGACTGTCCTCCATCTTCATTCCGGAAAAGGCGTTCGGCAGCAGCGTGCCGATGAAGGTGTAGAGGGCCGAGAAGATCACGGCAACGGACAGATAGAGCAGGACGGCGCCGATCACGCGGTGATAGGTGACGCGGCCCGGCGCGAATGTCGCGCGAGCCACCGTCACAGCCAGGGTGATGCCGACGATCAGCCACGAGCCAGCGAACAGATTGAGGTCGAGGATCGAGGGCGAACGTAGCCTCAGGACTCCGCCCGTGACGATCATGGCGAGCGCAATCAGCATCGCGGCGACCGCGATTGCGCTTCCCGACATCAGGAACACGCCGCCGACCAGGAACAGCGCGAGCAGCAGCTCGAAGATCTGGAATTCGAACAGGCCGAGGGCCTGGAGCGGTGCGATCACGAACATCATGATCATGATCAGGGCCGTGAACACGGTCAGCAGGGAATCACCCCAGCGCTCGCGCAGCTCACCGATGCTCGTCCAACCCCGCTTCATATCCGCCCCGCCGTTCGGCATCGCTTCAGGATGCGCCGGCGCCAAACATTGCTGCGGGGCAGCGGCAAAGGCAAGACGGAGCCCGGCCTCGCGTGCCGGGCGGTCGGGATGGTAGGCTGGGCCTCAGGGGCTCGCGACCCGCTCCAGGGTGTTGAAGCGTGCCTTCTGCTCGCTGCTCAGCAAGGCATAGAACTTGTCCAGCGCGGGCTCGATCAGCTTCGCGGCCTTCTGCATGGCCTCGAGCCGGTGTTGCATCGCCTCCAGCCGGCCGACCGGCGTCAGCGGAATGTCGTTCGGGCAGGCCGCCTGCAGATCCGCAATGGCCTTTGTGGTCGCATCGCTCAGGCGATCAAGCGCGTCCTTCTGCTTGCCCGCCGGATGAAGCGAGGCATCGATCCGGTTGATCGGCAGTTGCGCCAGGTCGGATTTCGAATCGCCGCAATTCCCGGCTTGCGCGGTCGCTTGCTGTTGGTGCGGCGAACGCTCGCCGATATGCGGACCGAGTGCGTTGAAGCGGGCCTGTTGCTCGTCGCTGAGCGAGCTGTAGAAATTCTCGAGCGCGGGCCGCACGATCCTGATCGCCTCGAGCGTCGAGCTGATGCGATTCAGCATCGAGCGCAAACGGCCGGTCGGCGTCATGGCATAGCTGTCGGTGCAGGAGTCCTTGAAGACATTGGCGGCCTGGGCCGCTGCTGTCTTCAGGTCGTCGAGCAAGACGCGCTGCTGCTGGCTCGGCCGCACCGCGCGCGCGATGTCGGCAAGCGGCCAGGCCGTGACGCCCTTGTCCGGTTCACCGCAAAGCTGCTGGATTGCCTGCGGACTCATGTCGGCGCGTTGACGGGATCGCGTGCGGCCTGCGGTCGGCGGATAATCGCCAGGCTCGATGCCGGCATAGGCGGAGTAGGGACTGTTGGTGTCCCAGAACACGGTGTCGACGAAGTCGTCGTAGGCGTAGGCCCAATAGCCGGGGTCGTAGGCGTAGGACCAGAACGTGTAGTCGAAGATGTCCGAATAGGCGTAAGGCAGGAACACCGGGCCCAGCCACGCCACGAACGCTGCGCGGTGGCCGCGCCGCCAGGCATTCCGGGGCGCCCAGCCGCCTTGGCGCGCCGCGAGCGCGGCCTGGCCTTGCGCGCCCGCCTGGTCGCGGAAGCGTGCCGCAAATCGCTCGCGCTGGGCGGCCTGCGCTGCGGCCGTGGTCGCGGCGGCGGCCCCAACCGTCGTGGCCGGCGCCAGTCGCTGCTGGCGGGCAAGGTCGGCTTGCTGTGAGCGCTGCTCGCGCTGTAGCAGGCGGTTCTGCGCCTGCAGGGCACGGTCATGGACGCGTTGCGCGCGTGCGCCTTCGACCTTTTGCGACTGCAATTGCTGGACGCGTTGCTGCAGTCGATCGATCCGGGTCTGCCGTTCCGCGGTCTGGCGCGAGAGCGTGTCACGCTGCCGTTGCTGCGTGGCCTGCTGGCGTTGCTGGGTGAGCTGCTGGCGCTGTTGAATTCGTTCGGTCGGCGACGGTCGCTCGCTTACGCGCGCCGGTGGGCTTGGGCGTGATGGCGCGGCCACATGGGGAGCCGAGCGCTGCGGCGGCGCACCACGGCGGAATTCGGGTCGGTGCGTTGCGACGCTGGGCGCTGTGATATGAGGAGCCTGGCGCACCGACGGGGCGGCGAAATGCGGCGCCGGGCGTGATGCCATCGCGGGTCGCTGCGGGGCATGGAACGCGGGTGCGGCCGGCCGAGCCATCGCTTGTGGCCGAGCCATTGCTGGCGGTCTCGCCATTGCGGGCGGCGCGGCGTGGACCACCGGTGCGGAAGGACGCGCCATCGCTGGCGGTGCGGCTGGGCGTGCCGCCGGTCCACCCTTGACATGCGGCTGGGCGGACGCGCCGCCACTTGCCACTAGCATTGAGGCACTAATCAAAAAGACAATAAGTCTTGCGCGCCGGGAAGACATGAGCGTGGCTCTCCGTCCATCCCTGCCCGCAGAGCTTCAACGCATGGACGTTGAAATCGTTCTTGAAGATCGCAACTGGTTCTGCGGTCTTCCGACGCAGGGAACCGTCAGGAGAGGTCCTGCGTCAGCGCAGTCGCGATCCGTTCTGACGCCCAGTCGACCTGATCGGCTGTGATCACCAGCGGCGGCGCGATGCGGATGGTGTGCTCATGGGTGTCCTTGGCGAGGATGCCGCGCGCCTGCAGCGCGAGGCAGTAGCGGCGGGCGCCGCCGGCCTCCGGATGCAGTTCGATCGCTAGCATCAGCCCGCGCCCGCGCACCTCGCGGATCACGTTGGCGCGGATGTCCTGCAACCCGGCGAGAAAGCGCGCGCCTTGCCGCGCCGCGTTCTCGATCATCCCTTCCTCGACCAGCACGCGCAGCGCGGCGCGGGCCACCGCGCAGGCCAGCGGATTGCCGCCGAAGGTCGAGCCGTGCTGGCCCGGCCGCAGCGTACCGAGCACGGCGTTGTTGGAGAGCACCGCCGACACCGGATAGAAGCCGCCCGACAGCGCCTTGCCGAGCAGCGTCACGTCAGCCTCGATGCCCTCGTGCTGTTCGGCGAGCAGCTTGCCGGTGCGACCGAGCCCGGTCTGGATCTCGTCGAGGACCAGCATCACATTGTGCGCAGTGCACAGCTCGCGCACGCGCGTGAAATAGCCGGGCGGTGGAATCATGACGCCGGCTTCGCCCTGGATCGGCTCGACCAGGAACGCCGCGGTGTTCGGCGTGATCGCCTGCTCGAGTGCCGCGGCATCGCCGAACGGGATGATCTTGAAGCCCGGCGCGAACGGGCCGAAATGGTCGCGCGACGCCGGGTCGGTCGAGAAGCCGACGATGCCGAGCGTGCGTCCGTGGAAATTATTGGCGCAGACGATGATCTCGGCCTGGCCGTCCGGCACGCCCTTGACCTCATAGGCCCATTTGCGCACCGACTTGATCGCGCTCTCCACCGCCTCGGCGCCGCTGTTCATCGGCAGCACCTTGTGCGAGCCGGTCAGCTCCGCGAGCTCGCGGTAGAAGGGAGCGAGCTGGTCGTTGTGGAACGCGCGCGAGGTCAGCGTCAGCCGATGCGCCTGCTCGATCATTGCGGCCAGGATCTTCGGATGGCAGTGGCCCTGGCTCACCGCCGAATAGGCCGAGAGACAGTCGAGATACCGGTTGCCATCGGTGTCCCAGACCCAGACGCCTTCGCCGCGGGATAGCACGACCCCGATCGGCTCGTAATTGTGGGTGCCGAACTGCGCTTCGGTTGCGAGGAAATCAGTGACCGTTGCATTCATCATGCGTCACTCCCGCTGCAGCACAGCAGAGATTACATCAATCCGCGCCTGCAGTTGATGTGGGTGTCAGTTCCTCCACAGGGAAGTGGTGCAGCCGGCCAAATTCGCAGGGGACAATGCGCTGTTCTATGCGCTGATGCGGCAGGGCACGCTGAGGAAGCCGCGGAAGCGCACCCGGCCGCCGCGCACCGGCTCGCCGTCGAGCACATAGTTCGGGAAGCGCGCCAGGAAGCGCGAGATCGCGATGGCGCCCTCGAGACGCGCCAGCGCCATGCCGGCGCATTGATGCGCGCCGGTCCCGAAGGCGAGGTGGCGGTTCGGCGTGCGCGCGACGTCGAAGCCTTCCGGGTTGGG
This sequence comes from Bradyrhizobium sp. USDA3010, assembly GCF_056429065.1. Lineage (NCBI taxonomy): Bacteria > Pseudomonadati > Pseudomonadota > Alphaproteobacteria > Hyphomicrobiales > Nitrobacteraceae > Bradyrhizobium > Bradyrhizobium sp. USDA3010. The sequence continues at coordinate 94,517 of NZ_JBWJZD010000010.1, read as the reverse complement.
GAACTGCGCGGGGTCGCGGTTCGCGGCGCCGATGCACAAAGTGACCAGCGTGCCGGCCGGCATCTTGATGCCGCCGAGCTCGGTCTCCTCCACGATCATCCGGTTGCCGAGCTGGTTCGAGCTCTCGTAGCGCAGCATCTCCTCGACCGCGGTCTTGATCAACTCGGGCTGCGCGATCAAGCGCTGCTTTTCTTCGGGATATTGGGTGAGCGTCACCAGCCCGTTGCCGATCAGGTTGGTCGTGGTCTCGTGGCCGGCGTTGAGCAGGAAGATGCAGTTGTGCAGCAATTCCTTCGCGGTCAGCCGTTCGCCATTGTCCTCACGCTGGATCAATCGGGTCAGCACGTCGCGCTCGGGATTGCCCGGTTTGGCGCGACGCCTTTCGACCAGGGTTTCGAGATAGGCGAGAAAATCCTTCACCGCATCGTTGCCGCGGTCGAACGCGTCCTTTGCGATCACGGGCTCCAGCGCGCCCAGGATCGCCAGCGACCAGTCGCGCAGCGGCTCGCGCTCGTCGTGCGGCACGTCGAGCAGATTGCCGATCACCTCGACCGGGATTGCGGAGGCGAAGTCGCCGATCAGCTCGAAGCGGTCTTTCGCGGCGATCCGGTCGAGCAGACTGTCGACCAGCGCGATCAGGTCCGGCTCCATGCCGGCGATCGCCCGCGGCGACAATGCGCCCATGATCAATCGCCGCACGCGGGTGTGCGCCGGCGGGTCGTTGAAGACGAGGCTGGTCGTGTGGTGCTCGTAGAGCAGCGAGTTGCCGTATTTCGGCAAGAACTCCTTCTTCTTGTCGGAGGAGAAGGTCTTGGTGTTCTTGTAGGCGGTGATGAGGTCGTCGTAGCGCGTGAGAAAATAGCAGCCGTTCGGCAGCCGCTTCACCGGCGCGTGCTCGCGCAGCGCGCGATAGGTCGGGTAGGGGTTCGCGTAGAAGTCAGGCGTCAGCTTTTCCAGATCGAAGCCGTCAGCCAGCTCTCGCGCGTGCCTGTCCATGGCGGATATCCAACCCACATTAGTTTCATTTGCAACTATCGTAAGCCGCGGGCGGCGGCCGCGCAACAGGATTTGCGGGCACCGGGATCACCGCGGCGCACGCCGCGCGATGCGAGTAAATCGCAGAGCCATATGCGGTTTTGCGCTTTGATGAAGTGCGCGCGCCCCTCTACAGTCGCGGCCAAACAATCAAGACCGGAAACGCCGATGCATGCCCGAGCCGACACCGCGGCCTCCTGGCCCGAGGAGGTTTTTTCGATTCTGCAGCGCTTCGAGGTGCGTCAGGTGCCCTATGTGCCGGACGCCGGGCATTCAGAGCTGATCGAGCGCGTGCTGGGATCGCCGTCGATGCGCGGCATTGCGCTGACCACCGAGGAGGAGGGCGTGGCGCTGCTCGCAGGCGCCTGGGCCGGCGGCCAGCGCGGCGTGCTGCTGATGCAGTCGAGCGGGGTCGGCAATTGCATCAACATGCTGTCGCTGGTGCAGATCTTCCGCTTGCCGTTCCTCACGCTGGTGACGATGCGCGGCGAATGGGGCGAGTTCAATCCCTGGCAGGTGCCGATGGGCTCGAACACCCAAGGGATTCTCGAATTGGCGGGGATCAAGGTGCTGCGCGCCTCGCGTCCGGACGAGGTGCGCGAGGTCGTCGAAGCCGGCGCGGCGCAAGCCTACAACGCCTGCACGCCAACCGCCGTCCTGCTGTCGCAGCGCCTGATCGGGGCAAAGGTCTTCACCAAATGAGCAAAGCCAATCTCCTCGACCGCCGCGCCGTGGTTGCCGAACTGCTGAGGGATCGCAAGGGCGCCTTCGCCATCGGCGGCCTCGGCGCCTCGACCTATGACATCGCCGCGGCCGGCGACCACGACCGCAACTTCTACCTCTGGGGTGGCATGGGCGGCGCTGTCATGATCGGGCTCGGCCTCGCGCTGGCCCAGCCGACGCTGCCGGTCGTCGTGATCACCGGCGATGGCGAGATGCTGATGGGCATGGGGAGCCTCGCGACCGTCGCGCTGCAGCAGCCGAAAAACCTCTCGATCATCGTGCTCGACAACGAGGCCTATGGCGAGACCGGCGGCCAGGCCAGCCACACCGGCGGCCTCGCCGACCTCGTGGGTGTTGCCAAAGCCTGCGGAATCGGGGATAGCCGGGCGATCAGCACGATGGCCGAGGTCGAGGCTTTTGCCGTGTCTTTGCAAGACGTTGCGGCGGGGCCACGGTTCGCCAGCGCGAAGATCGACGGTGCCAATCTGGAACGCGTGCTGTCCAGCCGCGACGGCACCTACATCGTCAACCGGATCAGAGGGTCGATCGGACACACTCCGATATAAAGTGACTTTCGCGGTGCAATAGAACCTTGACTTTTGGTAAAGTGAGTGATTACTCACGACCCAAATGTCTACCTTACGCATGACGAGTGACTTGCGGCGTCAGTTGATCCTGAGCGCCGCAAAGCGGTGTTTCGCCCGCAACGGCTTTGCCGGCACCACGACAAAGAGCGTGGCGGCCGCGGCTGCCATTTCGGAAGGGCTGCTGTTCAAGCACTTCCCGTCGAAGGCGGCGCTCTACGCCGAAATCCTTGCCGAAGAGTGCGAGGCGGATCCGGATCTCGCGCATCTGCTCGGCCAGGAGCCCTCCACCGCGACGCTGATCGAACTGGTGCAGGGCATGGTCGGCCATTTCATGCAGCTGCGCGACGCGCCCGACCAGGAAGAGGCGCAACGGATGCGGCTGATGGTGACAAGCCATCTCGACGACGGCGAGTTTGCGCGCCTGCTCTACGACAAGGTCGGCAAGCTGATCGGTCCGACTTTCTCCGCCTCGCTCGAGCGCGCGATCGCCGCCGGCGAAGCGACGCGGATCGGCGACGAGCCGCTCAACCTGTTCTGGTTTGCGCACCATACCGTGCTTATGGGCGCGCTGACGCAGCTGCCTGCGACACCTTGTCTCCCCTATGGGGATGCCGCCGCGGCCGAACGGCAGCTTTGCCAGTTCATTCTTCGCGGCATCGGACTTACCGAAGCCGCAATTTCAACTCATTTGGGCCGCCAGCCGTCGCCGAGCGCAGGACCGTCGGTAACTGCAGAAAGTGCATGACATGAATATCCAGACCGAAAGCCACATCTCGGGGCAACCGCTCAAGGAAAAGCAAGCCAAGCGCCCCGTCCGCCTGGTGCGTTGGTTCATCATCGTAGGCCTGTTGCTGGCCCTGCTGGTCGGCGCGCTGGTCGGCTTCAACGCCTTCCGCAGCCACATGATCGCGCAGTTCTTCGCCAACAATAAGCCGCCGCCGTCGAACGTCTCGATCGCCGAAGCGAAGACCGAGGTGATTCCGAATCTGCTGACCGCCGTCGGCGATCTCGTCGCCGTGCACCAGGTCAATGTCACGACCGACGTGCCGGGCCGCATCACCGAGATACTGTTCACCGCCGGCAGCCATGTGAAGGCGGGCACGCCGCTGGTGCAGTTGTTCGACGCACCGGAGCAGGGTGACCTCGCCAGCTTCAAGGCGCAGGCGACCGTGGGCGAGCAGCAGCTCGACCGCGCCAAGCAGCTCGCGTCGCGCCAGTTCGGGCCGCAGTCGACCGTCGATACGGCGCAGGCGACCTACGACCAGGCCAAGGCGGGCATTGCCAAGACCGAAGCGCTGATCTCGCAGAAGCTGGTGCGCGCGCCGTTCGAAGGCGATCTCGGCGTTCGCCAGGTCGAAGTCGGCCAGTATCTGACGGCCGGCACGCAGATCGTGTCGCTGACGGATTTGTCGGTGCTGTACGCCAACCTGACCGTGACCGAGAAGCAGAGCTCGCAGATCAAGGTCGGCCAGGCCGTGCGGGTCGCGGTCGACGCCTATCCGGGCCGCACCTTCGAGGGCAAGATCACCACCATCGAGCCGCAGATCGCGACCGAGACCCGCAACATCCGGGTACAGGCGACGATCCAGAATCCGGAAAGTATCCTCAAGCCCGGCATGTTCGCGACCACCACGATCGTGCTGCCCGAGAAGCCGCCGGTCGTGACCATTCCCGAAACCGCCGTCGACTACACGCTGTACGGCGACTCGGTGTTCCTGATCACCGAGAAGAAGGGTGAGGACGGCAAGACCAGCCTGACCGCGGACCGCACCTTCGTGAAGACGGGCAACCGTGTCGAAGGCCGCGTCCAAATCCTCAAGGGCCTGAAGGCCGGGGACAAGGTCGTGGCCGTCGGCCAGATCAAGCTGCAATCGGGCATGCCGGTTGTGATCTCGACCGATCCGCCGCCGCCGGTTCCGGCCGAGCCGCCGCGCTACTAATCCCGATCATGAAACCCGGAGGGCCGGTTGGCCCTCCGCCACATGTTGCCGCAACCGGCAGACAACACGAATCGAGTTGGCGATGGCCTTCACTGATATTTTCATCAAGCGCCCGGTGCTGTCGGTCGTGGTCAGCCTGCTGATCCTCTTGATCGGCTTGCGCGCGGCGATGGTGCTGCCGATCCGGCAATATCCGAACCTGTCGAATACCGTCGTGACAATCACGACGTCATATCCCGGCGCGTCGCCCGAGCTGATCAACGGCTTCATCACCACACCGATCGAGCAGGCCGTCGCTTCGGCCGAAGGCGTCGATTACATGACGTCGAACTCGGTGCTCGGCACCTCGACGATCCAGGTCTACGTCAAGCTTAATCACGATCCGAACCAGGCGCTGACCGAAGTGCTCGCCAAGGTCAATTCGGTCAAATATCTGATCCCGAAGGAAGCCTTCGATCCGGTGGTGAGCAAGGCGACCGGCGACACCATCGCCGTGATGTATCTCGGCTTCTCCAGCGAAGAGCTGACCGGATCGGCGATCTCGGACTATCTGACCCGCGTCGTGCAGCCGGTGCTCTCGACGGTCGACGGCGTCGCTTCGGCCGACATTTTGGGCGGCCAGACCTTTGCGATGCGTGTCTGGCTCGATCCGAACCGGATGGCCGGACGCGGCGTGTCGCCCAACGACGTCGCGGCTGCGATCGCCGCCAACAACTTCCAGGCGGCCGCCGGCCAGACCAAGGGCTTCTTCATCGTATCGAACGTCTCGGCCAATACCGACCTTCAGAACATCGATCAGTTCAAGCGGATGATCGTGAAGGCGAAGGACGGCGGCTTCGTGCGCATCGAGGACATCGCGACGGTGGAGCTCGCGGCGCAGTCGACCGACGCCAGCGTCGCCTTCAACGGCGAGCATGCGATCTTCATCGGCATCAAGGCGACGCCGCAAGGCAACCCGCTGACCCTGGTGAAGGGGGTCCGCGCGCTGTTCCCCGACCTCGAGCGCAACCTGCCGCCGTCGATGAAGATGAAGGTGGCCTACGACTCCACCAAGTTCATCCAATCGTCGATCGACGAGGTCGAGAAGACGCTGACCGAGGCGGTCCTGATCGTCGTCGTCGTCATCTTCCTGTTCCTGGCCTCGCTGCGGTCGGTGATCATCCCCGTCGTCACCATTCCGCTGTCGCTGGTCGGCGTCTGCATCCTGATGCTGGCCGCAGGCTTCAGCTTCAACCTGCTGACGCTGCTGGCGATGGTGCTGGCGATCGGCCTCGTGGTCGACGACGCCATCGTGGTGGTGGAGAACATCCATCGACATCTCGAGGAGGGCCTGCCACCAGTTCAGGCATCGCTGAAAGGTGCGCGCGAGATCGTGGGCCCGGTCGTCTCGATGACGATCACGTTGGCGGCGGTGTACGCGCCGATCGGCTTCCTCGGCGGCGTGACCGGCACGCTGTTCCGCGAATTCGCCTTCACGCTGGCAGGTTCGGTGATCGTGTCGGGCGTAATCGCGCTGACGCTGTCGCCGATGATGTGCTCGGTTTTCCTCAAGAGCGCGGAGGAGGGGCGTTTCGCCAAGCTGGTCAATCGCGTGTTCGGCGCGTTGACGCGCGCCTATGGCCGCCAGCTCGACCGTTCGCTCGACTACCGCCCGATCACGGCGCTGTTCGCCGTGACCATCCTCGGCCTGGTCGGCTTCCTTTATATGCACATCCAGAAGGAACTGGCGCCGCAGGAAGACCAGGGCATCGTGTTCGCGGTGACCAAGGCGCCGAAATACGCCAACATCGACTACATCGATTTCTACGGCGACAAGATGGACAAGGAGTTCCAGAAGTTTCCCGAGACCGACCTGCGGTTCATCCTGAACGGCATCACCGGTCCGCAGGGCGGCTTCGCCGGCATGCTGCTCAAGCCGTGGGATGAGCGCAAGCGCAGCGCGCAGGCGCTGCAGCCGCTGGTGCAGGCCGAGCTGTCGAAGATCGAGGGCATCAGCGCGTTCGCGTTCAGCCTGCCGCCGTTGCCCGGCGGTCCCGGCGGTCTGCCGGTGCAGATGGTGATCTCGTCGACGGCCGGATTCCAGCAGGTGTTCGACCAGATGAACAAGCTGAAGGATGCCGCGCGCAAGAGCGGCCTGTTCATCGTCACCGACAGTGACCTCGACTTCAACCAGCCGGTGGTCAGGGTGAAAGTCGATCGCTCTAAGGCGAGCGACCTCGGCATCACCATGCAGTCGATCGGCGGCGCGCTGGCGACGCTGCTCGGCGGCAACTACGTCAACCGCTTCAACCTCGAAGGACGCTCCTATCAGGTGATCCCGCAGGTGCCGCGCGCCAGCCGGCTCGCGCCGGAATCGTTCGACAACTACTACGTCCCGACCGCGACCGGGCAGCTGGTGCGGCTGTCGACCGTGGTTACGGTCGAGACCGGCGTCGATCCGAACGCGCTGACCCACTACAACCAGCTCAACTCGTCGACCTTCCAGGCCGTGCCGATGCCCGGCGTTTCGATGGGGCAGGCGGTGGAGTTCCTGCAGGGTGAAGCCAAGAAGCTGCCGTCCGGCTTCAGCTACGACTTCCTGGCCGACTCCCGGCAGTACGTCCACGAAGGCAACCAGCTGCTGGTCACCTTCGCGTTCGCCATCATCATCATCTTCCTGGTGCTGGCAGCGCAGTTCGAGAGCCTGCGCGATCCGTTCGTGATCATGATCAGCGTGCCGATGGCGATCGTCGGCGCCCTGATCCCGCTGTTCTTCGGCGTCGCCACCATGAACATCTACACCCAGGTCGGCCTGCTGACGCTGGTCGGACTGATCACCAAGCACGGCATCCTGATGGTGGAGTTCGCCAACGAGCTGCAACTCAACGAGGGACTGGACCGCCGTTCCGCAATCGAGATGTCGGCCCGGATTCGTCTGCGGCCGATCCTGATGACGACGGCGGCCATGGTCACCGGCCTGCTGCCGCTGCTCACCGCCTCGGGCGCCGGTGCCGCCAGCCGCTTCTCGATCGGGCTTGTCGTCGTCACCGGCATGACGATCGGCACGCTGTTCACCCTGTTCGTGCTGCCGATGGTCTACACGGTGATTGCGACCGACCACCAGGCCGCGGCCCGGTCCGAGCGTGCCAAGCAGATCGCCGACTACGAACTCGAAGGCCGCGGCGGCGCACTGAAACCGACCTGAGCCCTCCAAGCTCATGCTCGCAGGAAAGGCGGCATTGGCGAAAGCCACTGCCGCCTTTTCTTTGTCCCGCGAACGCCTTGCCGATGGGCGTGCCGAACGCTGCTTGGCTTGACGCGTTTTCTTGACTCGACCGGGAGACCAATTCGCTCGAAAGCGCTATGCTCCTCACAAGATCTGGAGGAAACAGGCATGGCGAGCGAATTTGCGGCGGGCAATTACCGGTTCATTCCGGCCGTGTTCCAATATTCAAGCGGTGCGCAGGCGAACGCCGGCTACGAGATCGAGCGGGTGCGCTTCGATCGCCTGGTGCCGCTTGCGGAAGGTTTTGCGCGCATTGCGGCCTACATCAAGGACGCCGGCCGGCCGCTGACCTCGTTCTGCGCCTGCGAACTGCGCTCGCCGGCCGCCTTTACCGAGGACGGCTTCCGCGCCTTCAACCAGCACTATGTCAAGACGCTCGCCGAATGGGGCCTGTTCGACGGCACCATCAATCCGGTGGCGCGCAGCAATGTCTGTCCCGAGATCGATCCGCCGGCCGAGCCGTCGTTTTACGCGTTCTCGTTCACGCGGCCCAGCACGAGCACGTCGCCGTCCTTCGTGATCGCGGGCGGCGCCGAAGCCCGCAGTGGCACTGCCAGCTACCCCGACCGCATCGTTTGTTACCGCGATCTCAGCCCCGGCGCGTGGCGGGAGAAGGTCCGCTTCACCACCGGCGAGATGGAGCGCCGTCTTGCTGAGTTCAGCTTCGGCTGGGAGGAGACGACAGCGGTGCAGGCCTACACCGTGCACGACATCCATCCCGTGATATCAGACGAGTTGGTCCGCCGCGGCGCGACGCGCTCGGGCCTGACCTGGCACTTCTGCCGCCCGCCGGTCGTCGATCTGGAATACGAGATGGATTGCCGGCGCGTGCTGCGCGAGGTGGTGATTTAGCTGAAGAGCTTTGGGTGCGCGTGCAACGAGTCCCGTCATCCTGAGGAGCGCGTAGCGCGTCTCGAAGTATGCACGGCCCGGCTGGTGGCCGTCGACCCTTCGAGACGCGCGTTCCGCGCTCCTCAGGGTGACAGGAAGAATGGCGCGCGTTAGGGACGGCCGACCGGTCACCGCGCCTTCGGATCCAGCGCGTCGCGCAGGCCGTCGCCGACCAGGTTGAACGACAGCACGACCAGGAAGATCGCAAGCCCCGGCCAGACCGCCATCCATGGCGCGCTGGTCAGGAAGCGTTGCGCGGCGTTGAGCATGCTGCCCCAGGACGGCGCCGGCGGCTGCTGGCCGAGGCCGAGGAAGGACAGCGCCGCCTCGGCGATGATCGCGGCCGCGATCGACAGCGTGGCCTGCACCAGGAGAGCTGGCAGGATGTTGGGCAGGATATGGACCAGCGCGATGCGCCAGCGCGGATTTCCCATGGCGCGCGCGGCCTCGACATAGTCCTCGACCTTGACGCTCATCACCTGGCCGCGGGTCAGGCGGATGAAGATCGGGGTCGCCGAGATGCCGATCGCGATCATCGCATTGCCGAGGCTCGGGCCGAGGAAGGCGGCGAGCGCGATCGCCAGGATCAGGAACGGGCAGGCCAGCATCGCATCGGTGATGCGGCTGATCAGCGCGTCGATGAAGCCGCCGCGATAGCCGGCGAGCAGCCCGAGCGGCACGCCGATCGCAAGCGCGATGCTGACCGAGATAACGCCGGCAAGCAGCGAGGCGCGGGCGCCGAACACGACGCGGGCGAGCACGTCGCGGCCGAGCTCATCGGTGCCGAACCAGTGCTGCATCGACGGCGCCTTGCGGACCAGCGACCAGCTCGTCGCGATCGGATCATAGGGCACGATCAGCGGCGCGAAGACGGCGAGCAGGATGAAGAGCGCGATCACGGCGAGGCCGAGCACGGCACCCTTGCGCCGGATCAGCCGCCGCCCGGCGCGCCGTGCCGGGCTCTCCAGCGTCTCGGCGGTGGCAAGCGAAGCTGATGTCCTGAGCACGGCGTCGGTCATCTAGTCAGCCTCTCAGCCGCGGATTGACCAGGATGTAGGCGATGTCGGCGATCAGGTTGAGCGTGATGTAGATCGTCGCCGTGGTCAGCACCACGCCCTGCACGACCGCATAGTCGCGGTTGAACACGGCATCGACGATCAGCTTGCCGAAGCCCGGGATCGAGAAGATCTGCTCGGTGAGGACTGCGCCCGACAGCAGCGTGCCAAGCTCGAGCGCGCCGAGCGTGATGATCGGCGTCAGCGCGTTGCGCATCGCATGCTTGAGGATCACCGTGCGCTCGGAGAGGCCCTTGGCCCGCGCGGTGCGGACATAGTCGCTCTCGAGCACCTGCAGCATGGCGCTTCGGGTGTGCCGCATCAGGACCGCGGCGATCGCATTGCCGAGCACGAAGGCGGGCATGACGGATGCGGCGAGGCTGGCGCGCCAGTTTTCGCTGAGCGGCACGTAGCCGGAGGCCGGCAGCCAGCCAAGTTCGACGGAGAACAGGAAGATCAGCATGATGCCGAGCCAGAAATTCGGCGTCGAGATGCCCCACAGCGCGAACAGATTGGCGCCGTAATCCCAGGCGGTACCTTTCTTCACCGCCGAGATGATGCCGGCAGGAATGCCGATCAGGAAGGCGACCACGATCGCCATGCTGGCGATTTGCATCGTAACCGGCAGCTTCTGCGCGATCAGGCTCGACACCGGCATCTTGTTGCGCAGGGACTCGCCGAAGTCGCCCATCAGCACGCCCTTGACCCAATAGGCGTATTGCACCGGGATCGCTCGATCCAGGTGATACTGCTGGCGGATCTGTTCGATGACGGCCGGATCACGCTCCTCGCCGGCCATCACGAGTGCCGGATCGCCGGGCAGCAAATGTTGCAGCGAGAAGATCAGGAGCGAGACGAAGAACAGCGTCGGGATCAGCTGAACCAGCCGCTTGGCGAGGAAGTTCAGCATCGGCAGCCCCGCGTGCCCTGGGCTGAGGCGATCATTTCAATTTCAGCCCGACCACGCGCACCAATCCATCCGGCATCTGCCGATAACCTTCGACCTTGGTGGTGTGCGCGATCAGGAGTGTGCGGTGATAGATGTAGATGATCGGCTCGTCATTGAGCACGATCTTGGTCATCTTCTCGTAGATCGCCTTGCGCTGGACAGGATCGTTGATCAGCCGCGCATCTTCCATCAGTCTGTCAGCTTCCGCGTTGGAATAGCCGCCATCGTTCTGCGGCGCCTTGGTGTGCAGGAAGACATAGGAATTGCCGTCAGGATCGATCCGGCCGCTCCAGTTGATCTGAAACACCTGAAATTCGCCGGCTTGGGCTTGCTTGAAGGTCGTCGCAAATTCGACCACGCGAATCTTGATGTCGAAGCCCGCTTCGGCCGCCATCGACTGCACGACCTGGGCCACGGCCTCGTTCTCGGCCCCCTTGGGGACCATGTAGTCGATGGTGACGGGCAGCGTAACACCGGCCTCCTTCAGCAGCGCCTTGGCCTTGGCAATATCGCGTCCCCGAACCGGAAAGGCCTTCTGATAGTAAGGATGTACCGGGCTGACCCATTGATTGCCCGGCGTGAACTCGCCGTTGAAGACGACCTGGTTGAGCGCCTCGCGGTCAATCGACAGGTCGAGCGCCTGGCGCACCTTTTCCGACTGGCTGAGCGGCCCCTTGCTCTTGTCGTTGCCGATGTTGATGGTGAGGCCGAGATAGCCGAGTTCGGGCGCGGTCGACAGCACGAGCCGCTTGTCGGCGCGGACGTCCTTGATGTCGGTGGCGAGCACGCGCTCGATCAGATCGAGCCCGCCGGATTTCAGATTGGCGAGCCGCACCGTGGCATCGACGATGGGAAGGAACACGATGCGATCGATGAAGACGTTATCCTTATTCCAGTAATCCTGAAACTTCTCGAACACCATGCGGTCCTGCTGCACGCGTTCGACGAACTTGTAGGGGCCGGCGCAGACCGGATGCAGGCCGAATTTGTCGCCCGCTTCCTTCACCGCCTTCGGCGAGACCATCATGCCGGCGCGGTCGGTCAACTGGGCGATCAGCGGCGAGTAGGGCGTCTTGAGCACCAGTTTGATAGTCAAGGGATCGACGACGTCGACATGGTCGAGCGCGGCCAGTTCGGGTTTGCGAAACGAGGTCGGCAGCGTGAGATGGCGCTCCAGCGAGAATTTCGCGGCTTCGGCGTCGAACGGCTCGCCGTCATGGAACTTGACGCCCGGCCGGAGCCTGATCGTCATCTCCTTGCCGTCAGCCGAGTTCTCGTAGGACAGCGCGAGCTGCGGAACGATGTTCAGCTTCTCGTCAATGTCGAACAGCTTGTCGCAGAAGGCGGAAAAGACGATGCGGCCGACATAAGTGCGTCCGATTGAAGGATCGAGGATGTCGGGGTCCTCGGCGAGCCCGATGCGAAGCGTGGTCTCGGCACGTGCGCTCGTTCCGCACCAGGTCACGAGGGCCGCCATCAGGACCGCCAAGCGCCAAAATCTCATCGCCAACCCCTTAATTCCCTACGTTCCTTACGAAATAACCCCGGGCCGCCCCGAGGCTTCCGCCGCATTGAACGCCGCCACCAGCTTTTCCAGTGTCGGCGAGAACCCGCCATCGGACGGCACGATCGCCTCCGCGCCGGGCAGCTCGCCCGTCCGGTGGCAGGCCGTTGCATATCCGGTGCCATCTTCGCGCAACTGCGGCACTTCGCTGCGGCAGCGCGCGATCACATAGGGGCAGCGGGTATGGAAGCGGCAGCCGGAGGGCGGATTGAGCGCGCTCGGCAGCTCGCCCTCCAGCACGATGCGGCTGCGCCTGGCGCGCGGCTTCGGCACCGGGATCGCCGACAACAGCGCGCGGCTGTAGGGATGGCGCGGCGCGGCGAACAGCGCTTGTGCCTCCGCCGTCTCGACGATGGTGCCGAGATTCATCACGGCGACGCGGTCGGCAATGTGCTTCACCACCGCGAGATCGTGCGAGACGAAGATGTAGGCGAGCTTCAGGCGATCCTGCAGGTCGCGCAGCAGATTCAGGATCTGGGAGCGGATCGAGACATCGAGCGCCGACACCGGCTCGTCGCAGATGATCAGCTTCGGCTCGACCGCAAGGGCGCGCGCAATCGCGATGCGCTGGCGCTGGCCGCCGGAGAATTCATGCGGATAGCGGCGGGCGAAGCGCGGCTCGAGGCCGACAAGGCGCAACAGCTCCTCGACCCGCTCACGGCGGCCCGCCGGAGGGACAAGATTGTGCAGCGCCAGAGGCTCGGTCAGGATCTGGCTCACCGTCATGCGCGGGTTGAGCGAGGCGTAGGGGTCCTGGAAGATCAGCTGCGCGTCGCGGCGGAACGCGCGCAATTGCTCGGCATTGAGCGCGCCGAGGTCGCGGCCCTCGAAGCTGACGCGGCCGGCGTCCGGCTCGATCAGCCGTAGCACCAGGCGGCTGACGGTTGATTTGCCGCAGCCGGATTCGCCGACCAGCGCCAGCGTCTTGCCGGCCTCGACCGTGAAGCTGACGCCGTCGACAGCCTTTACATGAGCGGTGGGCCAGCCGAACACCGAGCGTTCGGCGACGAAATGCTTCACCAGCCCTTCGACCTCGAGCAGCGCAGTCATGATACCAGCCGCTCCAAGGGCGCGCGGATGCAGCGCGAGGCATGGGACGCGCTCAGCAGCGCGAGCGGCGGTGGCGACCGGGTGCAGGCATCTTCCACGAATGGGCAGCGCGCGGCAAATCGGCAGCCCGCCGGCGGGGTCGCCATGTTCGGGACCATGCCTTCGATGGTGGCGAGATGGCTGGTGCGGCGGTCGAGCCGGGGGATCGAACCGAGCAGGCCGACCGTGTAGGGATGCTGCGGATTGGCAAACAGATCGTCGACCGGCGCGCGTTCGACGATCTCACCCGCATACATCACCGCGACCTCGTCGCAGACCTCGGCGACGACGCCGAGATCGTGGGTGATCAGGATGATCGCCGCGCCGCTCGCTGCCTTCAGCTCGCGCATCAGATCGAGGATCTGTGCCTGCAGCGTGACGTCGAGCGCGGTGGTCGGCTCGTCGGCGATCAAGAGCTGCGGATCGCAGGCCAGCGCCATCGCGATCATCACGCGCTGGCGCATGCCGCCGGACAGCTTGTGCGGATACTCGTCGATGCGCTTCTCGGGCGAGGGAATATGGACGCGGCGCAGCAGTTCGATGGTGCGCTCGCGCGCCGCGCGCCGGGAGCCGCCGCGGTGGCGCAAAATGGTTTCGGCGATCTGGTCGCCGATGGTGAAGCTCGGGTTGAGCGAGGTCATCGGCTCCTGAAAGATCATCGCGAGGCGATTGCCGCGCAGGTCGCGCAGCGTCGCGTCCGGCACGTCGAGCAGGTCGAAGCCGTCGAAGCGGATCGCGCCGGAGACCGCGGCGGACTGCTTCGGCAACAGCCCCATGATGGCGAGCGAGGCGACGCTCTTGCCGCAGCCGGACTCGCCGACCAGGCCGAGCGTGGCGCCGTTGGCTACCGAAAGGTCCACGCTGTCGACGGCATGCGTCATGCGGCCGTCGTCGCCGTGGAAGGTGACGCGCAGTCCCTCGATCTCGATCAGCGGACCGGCGGTCATTCGCGGCTCTTCGATGCCGCTGCGATGCCGGCCTCGATCCTGGCGCGGTCGCTGGTTCCGGCCGGGTTGTCGCGGGTCGGCATGAAGCTCCGGAACGGCACCCAGTGTTCGCGGCTGACCGCTTCCAGCCGTTCCAGCTCGCGCAAGGGATCGGCGTGGTCGTCGACCCGCAGGTCGAGCAACGGCCATTGCTCGGTTCCGTGGATCAGAAGGGCCGCCGATTGCTTGCCGCGCTTGTCACCGCCGGCTGTCTCGCCGGCGAACATCGCCTTGATCAGCCGCTCCGCGAACGGCAGCTTCTCGTTCGCGGCATAGACGCGCGCGGTCTCGTCGAGCACGGCGGGGCCGGCCAGCATATTGCCGGCGATCGAGAAGCCGTCGTCGGCGATATGACCGAACCAGTCGATGCAATCCTTGCCCGAATGCGCGGCGATCCGGCGGTTGCTGTCCATGACATGCACCTGCCGGCTCTCACGGCCGCCGTCACGCGCGAGCAGCGCCGCGATCGTCTCGTGCGGGCTCTTGCCGTCGCGCAGCAGCGCGAGGCCGTCGATGCCGTAATAGGGATTGACCAGCGCCTGCGTCGCAATGGCGCCGATCCCCGGTGCAATATGCGGCACGAGGGCGCCGACCGCGAAGAACCGCGTTGCGACGGCGATGCCGAGCTGGCCGGTGGCGCTGTCGCGGGCGATGATCGACCAGGTCATCTCATGTCTCTTCTCCCTCTCCCCGCTCTTTGCGGGGAGAGGGTTGGGGTGAGGGGCTCGTTCCGCGAAAGCGGCAGATGTCGGCTTTGCGGAGGCTCCCCCTCACCCGGATCGCATCTTCGATGCGATCCGACCTCTCCCCGCAAGCGGGGCGAGGTGGAGTTTGAGGCTTGGCCCGCAATTCGATCCGACGTCATCATGATACGATGGTCATCTCGTCTAGCGGCCCGCAGCGTAACCCTGCATGCCGCGCGGGTTGGCGGCGGCGCGGCGGCGGGGGCCGACCTTCGAGGCCGCGGTGAGGCGTCCTTCCGACCAATCGGGCCCAATCTCCACCACATGGCCGCGGCGCTTCAATTCGTCGATGGTCGATTTCGGCACGCGATTCTCCAGCACCAGCACGCCGGGGCGCGAGGTGCGCGGCCAGAACGAGATCGGGAAATGCTCGGAGTGCCAGGCCGGCGCGTCGATCGCCTCCTGCAGATTGAGCCTGGCGTGGACATGGCGCAGGAAGAACTGCGTGATCCACTGGTCCTGCTGGTCGCCGCCCGGCGAGCCCCAGGAGAGGTACGGCTCGCCGTCGCGCAGCGCCATCGTCGGCGACAGCGTGGTGCGCGGCCGCTTGCCCGGCGCCAGCGAGGCAGGGTGGTTTTCTTCCAGCCAGAACATCTGGGCGCGGCTGCCGAGGCAGAAGCCGATCTCGGGAATCACCGGCGAGGATTGCAGCCAGCCGCCGGACGGCGTCGCCGAGATCATGTTGCCGGCCTTGTCGATGATGTCGAAATGCACGGTGTCGCCGCGCACCTCGCCGAACCGGCCGACGGTCGGCTCGCCCGCGCCCATGGCGCCGACCGCCTCGCGATGCCCTTCGGCGTGTCGCAGCTTCACGACGCCGCCGAAGCCTGTGACCGAGCCGGGCCGGAAGTCGAGTGAAGCCTTGTCTTTCGAGATCAGCTTGCGCCGTTCGTTGTTATAGGCATCGGACAGCAGCGTTTCGATCGGGATCTCAGTGAACTTGGGATCGCCATAGAACGTCTCGCGATCGGCATAGGCAAGCTTGGCGGCTTCGATCTGCAGATGGATGAAGTCGGGGCCTGCGGGGTCGAGCCCGTCGAGCTCAAAACCCTTCAGCAGCGCGAGCTGCTGCAGCATCACTGGACCTTGGCTCCAGACGCCGCACTTCTGCACGGTGTAGCGGCCGTAATCGTAGGTCAGCGGCGCCTCGATGGTCGGCTGCCAGCGCGCCATATCGTCGGCCGACAGCACGCCGCGATGCGGCGAGCCGGAGACGTCCATCACCTCCTGGGTGCGGCAGAATCTGTCGATCGCTTCGGCGACGAAGCCCTTCGACCAGGCCTGCCGCGCGCGCTCGATCTGCACCACGCGGTCGTGGCCTGCGCTCTCCGCCTCGGTCAGAATGCGTGCGTAGGTCTCCGCGAGCTTCTTGTTGGTGAAGATGGTGCCGGGCTTCGGCACCTCGCCACCAGGCAGATAGACCTCGGCCGACGTGGGCCAGTATTTCCGGAACAGCTGCTCGACGGTCTTGATGGTGGCCGAGGCACGCTCGACCAGCGGATGGCCGTCGCGGGCATAGGCGATCGCGGGCTCCAGCACGTCGCGCAGCTTCATCGTGCCGTAGTCGCGCAGCAACAGCATCCAGGTTTCGAACGTGCCGGGCACGCAGGCCGCGAGCAGGCCGGTGCCGGGAACCATTTCGAGGCCTTCGCCGCGATAATGCGCGATCGTCGCCTTCGCCGGCGCCGGTCCCTGGCCGCAGATCACTTCGGTTTTGCCGCGCTTGACGTCGTGCACGATGAGCGGGACGTCGCCGCCGGGGCCGTTCAGATGCGGCTCGACCACCTGCAACGTGAACGCCGCCGCAACGCCGGCGTCGAAGGCATTGCCGCCTTTCTCCAACGCCGCCATTCCGACGGCGGTCGCGATCCAGTGGGTCGAGGTGACGACGCCGAAGGTGCCTTCGATCTCGGGCCTTGTGGTGAACGGATCGGGGTTGACGTTGCTCATGGGGCTGCGCTTCCGGCTAGGTCTTGTGGCGCGCGCACTTGATCACAGGCGGGCTGGTATGCCAACCGCTTGGTGGACATGGCCGCTCCCATCCGCGTGATCATGCCGGAACGGCGGCGGCGGGGCTGTTGACGGCGTGGCAGGCGACGCCGTCGATCAGTTCCGGCGCCTTCTCGCGGCAGAGATCGAAGGCGAGGGGACAGCGCGGGTTGAACGCACAGCCCCGCGGCGGATCGATCGGATTGGGGATCTCGCCCTTGACCGGGATGCGCTGGCGGCCGGACATCGCAAGGTCCGGAACCGCGCCGAGCAGCATCTTGGTGTAGGGCATCCGCGGGTTCTCGAACAACTTTCGGCCCTCGGCGATCTCGACGATGCGGCCGAGATACATCACGCCGATTCTGGTCGCCATGTGACGGACAACTGCCAGATTGTGGCTGATGAAGAGGTAGGTCAGGCCGAACTTGTCCTGCAGGTCGCGCATCAGATTGAGGATCTGCGCCTGCACGGAGACGTCGAGCGCCGAGGTCGGCTCGTCGCAGACGATGAACTCGGCCTCTGACGCCAGTGCGCGGGCGATCGCGATGCGCTGGCGCTGGCCGCCGGAAAATTCATGCGGGAATTTTTGGCCGTCATCGGGGTGCAGGCCGACCAGCGAGAGCAAGTCGCCGACCCGGGCCTTGATCTCACGTTCGCCCTCGATCAGGTCGAAGGCGCGGATCGGCTCGGCGACGATGGCGGCGACCCGGTAGCGCGGATTGAGGCTGGCATAGGGATCCTGAAAGACCATCTGGATGCGCCGACGCAGCCGGCGGCGCGCCTGCGCCTGCCGCGGATCGGTCATCGAGACGCCATCGATGACGACTTCGCCCGAGCTCGGCGGCAACAGGCCGACGACCATGCGCGCGACCGTGGTCTTGCCGGAGCCGGATTCGCCGACCAGCGCAAACGTCTCGCCGCGCCTGATGTCGAAGCTGACGCCGTCGACGGCTTTCAGGAATTCGAGATGGCCGCCCTCGATCACGCGGTTGAGCCATGGCTTCGAGACGTCGAAGACGCGGCGCAGGTTCTTGACCTCGATCAATGTCCCGCTCATGCCGCCGTCTCCTTCGCCGGCTCGAACAGATGGCAGGCGACGGATTGGGTGCCCTGCCGGATCGGCTCGGGGCGTTCGACGCGGCAGCGATCGAAGACAAACGCACAGCGCGGATTGAACGGGCAGCCGGCCGGAATCGCCGACAGCCGCGGCATCGAGCCCGGGATCTGCACCAGCCGCTTGTCCTCGCCCGCGAGCGTAGGGATCGCGCCCATCAAGCCCCTGGCGTAAGGATGCAGCGGGTTGCGCACCACCTCCTGCACCGGGCCGATCTCGGCGATGCGGCCGGAATACATCACCGCAACGCGGTCGCAGGTCTCGGCGATCACGCCCATGTCGTGGGTCACCAGCATCACGGCGGTGCCGTGGTCGCGGCCGAGCCGCTTGATCAGCGCGATGATCTGCGCCTGCACCGAGACGTCGAGTGCGGTGGTCGGCTCGTCGGCGATGATCAACTCGGGCTCGGCGCAGATCGCAAGCGCGATCACGACGCGCTGGCGCATGCCGCCGGAGAATTCGTGCGGGTAGCCGTCGATGCGCTTCTCCGGCGCGGGGATGCCGACCTCGGCGAGCAGATCGATCGCGCGCCGGCGCGCGGCGCTTTCGCTCAGATTGGTGTGGGTGCGAATCGTCTCGATGATCTGGTCGCCGATCCGGTAGAGCGGATTGAGGCTGGTCAGCGGATCCTGGAAGATCATGCCGATCCGCTTGCCCCTGATGCGGCGGATCTCTTCCGGCGGAAGATGGTCGATCCGCGTGCCCGACAGCTCGATCTGGCCGCCGGAGATACGGCCGGGCGGATCGATCAGCCCGATCACCGCAAGCCCGGTGACCGACTTGCCTGCGCCGGACTCGCCGACCACGCCGAGCACCTCGCCCTTGGCGATATCGAACGACACACCGTTGATGGCGCGCAAGGTCGCGCGGCGGGTGACGAATTCCACCTCGAGATTGCGCACGGAGAGAACAGGCTGGGTCATCGGAGCCTTGGGTTCAATGCGTCGCGCAGCCAGTCGCCGAGCAGGTTGATGGAGAGGATCAGGCCCGCCAGTGCGATACCTGGAAAGGCGACGATCCACCATTCGCCGGCAAACAGATAGTTGTTGCCGATCCGGATCAGGGTGCCGAGCGAGGGCATGGTGTCGGGCATGCCGGCGCCGAGGAAAGACAGCGTCGCCTCGGTGATGATCGCGAGCGCGAGGTTGATGGTGGCGATGACCAGGATCGGGCCCATCGTGTTCGGCAGCACGTGCCGCAGCATGATCTTCGGCGCCGGCAGGCCGATCAGCTGAGCTGCTGCCACATAATCCTTGTTCTTCTCCACCATGACCGAGCCGCGCACGGTGCGGGCATATTGCACCCAGAAACTGAGGCCGATCGCGATGATCAGCACGCCGAACGTGCTCATCTCGTCGAGCCGGTTGCCGAGCAGCGATTTGGCGACCCCGTTGACCAGGAGCGCGATCAGGATCGCAGGGAAGGTGAGCTGGACGTCGGCGATCCGCATGATCACGCTGTCGACCACGCCGCCGAAATAACCGGCGACCAGCCCGAGGGCGATGCCGAGCGCGCCGGCGAACACCACGCCGGCAATGCCGACCGCAAGCGAGATGCGCAGGCCGTAGAGGATCGCCGAGAGCACGTCGCGGCCCTGTTCGTCGGTGCCGAGCAGGAACGGGCTCTGGCCGTCGGCGGTCCACAGCGGCGCGATCCGCGAGTTGATCAGCTGTAGTTGCGCCGGATCGAACGGGTTCTGCACCGCAAGCCATGACGCAAAGATCGCCAGCAGGAAGAACAACAGCGTGATCACGGCGGCGACCATCGTCAGCCTGGATCGGCGGAACGAATAGAGGATGTCGCTGTCGAGCGCGCGCCCGAACCAGCCGGCAGGTGCCTGCGGGTGATCGTCGGAGCGATGGGGGACGACGGCGTCGGACATCGGTTGCGCCCTCACGCCGCGCGGCCGATGGTCGAGCGCAAGCGCGGATCGACCACGGTGTAGAGGATGTCGACCACCAGATTGATGGTGACGAAGATCAGCGAGACCATCAACAGATACGCGGCCATGATCGGGATATCGACGTTTTGCACGGCCTGCACGAACAGAAGTCCCATGCCCGGCCATTGGAACACGGTTTCGGTGATGATCGAGAAAGCAATAACCGAGCCAAACTGCAGGCCGGCGACCGTGATCACCGGAACCAGGGTATTCTTCAGCGCATGGCCGAAATGGATCGCGCGCGTGGTCAGTCCGCGGGCGCGGGCGAAGCGGATATAGTCGGTTCGCAGCACTTCCAGCATTTCGGCCCGCACCAGCCGCATGATCAGGGTCATCTGGAACAATCCGAGCGTGATCGCCGGCATGATCAGCGCCTTCAGGCCGGAGACGGTGAGCAGCCCGGTCGACCACCAGCCGAGCTTCACCACCTCGCCGCGGCCGAAGGAGGGCAGCCAGCCCAGCGTCACCGCGAACAGATAGATCAGCAGGATGCCGATCAGGAAGGTCGGCAGCGAAATGCCGATCAGCGACACCGCCTGGAATAATTTGGCGAGCACGGTGTCGCGGCGCAGCGCCGAGTAGACCCCCATCAGGATGCCGGCGATCATCGCGAACACCGTGGCGCAGATCGCAAGCTCCAGCGTCGCCGGCAGCCGTTCGGCCAGCAGCGATGAGACCGGCAGGCGGAACTGGTAGGACACGCCGAACTTGAACTGCAGCGCATCGATGAAGTAGCGGCCGAACTGCACCAGCACGGGATCGTCAAGGCCGAGCGAGCGCCGGATTTCAGCGCGCTGCGCGGCCGAGGTGTCGATCGAGACGATCTGGCTCACCGGATCGCCGGCGAAGCGGAACATCGCGAACGCAATGACGCCTACGGCGAGCATCACGCCGATCGCCTGCAGCACGCGGCGAAGAGTGAAAGCGAGCATCTCTACCTTTCACTGCTTTTGACATCCGGCGCGCGGCTTTGCGCGGCCAAAGATCGAGAGGTCCCGGAAGCCTGCGCTTCCGGGACCCAATTCGCTAGAGCCACTATTCACCTTGTTTGGTCGCCCAGTAGAGCAGCACCTGATTGTCCGCGCGCTGGGTCAATTTGACCTTTTTCGACACGCCCCACACCAGCGGTTGCTGATGCAGCGGAATGTAGCCGTAATCCTTGATGACGATTTCGTAGGCTTGCTTGATCAACTGGTCGCGCTTGGCAGTGTCAGTCTCGACCAGAACCTTGTCGGCGAGCGCGTCGACTTCCTTGTTGCAGTAGCCGCCGAGATTGGCTTCGCCTCGGGTCGAATCCTTCGGATCGTCACGGCAGCCGAGGATGTCGTGCAGCACGTTGTGCGAGTCGGACGTCGCGGGCGTCCAGCCCAGCATGAACAACGAGGTCTGGTAGCCGCCGGGCTTCAGCACCTTGGCGAAATACTGTGCCTTCGGCTGCGCCAGCAGGTTCACCTTGACGCCGATGCGGGCCAGCATGCCGACCACCGCCTGGCAGATCGCAGCGTCGTTGACGTAGCGGTCGTTCGGGCAATCCATCGTGACTTCGAAGCCGTTCGGATAGCCGGCCTCGGCCAGCAGCTTCTTGGCGCCATCGGGATCGAGCTTCGGTCGGGTGAACTCCTTCGATAGCGGATAGAGTTCGGGCGCGATCATCAGCGTCGAGGGCGTCGACATGCCGCGCATGACGCGGGTCTTGATCAGATCGACGTCGATCGTCTTGTAGAAGGCTTCGCGGACCTTGATGTCCTTGAACGGATTCTTGCCCTTGACGTTGGAGTACAGCAGCTCATCGCGCGCCATGTCCATGCCGATGAAGATGGTGCGGATCTCCGGCGCGGTCATGACGGTGGCGACGCCGCTGGAATTGACGCGCTGGATGTCCTGCAGCGGAACCGGCTCGATGACATCGACTTCGCCCGAGAGCAGCGCGGCAACGCGGGTGGCGTCGGAGCCGATCGGGGTGAAGATGATCTCCTGGAGATTATGCTCGGGCTTGCGCCAA
Organism: Bradyrhizobium sp. USDA3010; assembly: GCF_056429065.1. Taxonomy (NCBI): domain Bacteria; kingdom Pseudomonadati; phylum Pseudomonadota; class Alphaproteobacteria; order Hyphomicrobiales; family Nitrobacteraceae; genus Bradyrhizobium; species Bradyrhizobium sp. USDA3010. Next base: position 72,643 of record NZ_JBWJZD010000010.1, on the reverse strand, counting down.
TAGCCTGGAAACGCCTTGAACACGGTCTTCACGCCGGGCTGGTGGCTCTCGATCGTGAAGGGGCCGGTGCCGTTCTCGTGCAGCGCCGCGTAGCTCGGCGTGGTCGCGGAGGCAGGCGTCGGTGCGACGGCGTTGTTCTCCTCGCACCACTTCTTGTCCATGATGTACCAGCTATCCCACTGCGAGGTCAGGATGGGATTGGGCGAGTCCAGCGTCACGTCGACCGTGTAGTCGTCGACCTTGGTGAACTTGGCGTCGGCCGGGACATTGCTGAGGAAATTGGAGCCCTTGGCGCGGACGCGGTCGGCCGAGAACAGCACGTCGTCGGCGGTGAAAGGATCGCCGTTGTGGAATTTCACGCCCTTGCGGAGGTGGAAGCGCCATTTGGTCGGGCTCAGCGTCTCCCAGCTTTCCGCCAGTGCAGGAATGATCTTGAGGTCCTTGTCGCGTGCGGTGAGGCCTTCGTAGACATGGGCGTGGTGCGCGATCGTCGTGGTTTCCTTCAGCGTGTAAGGATCCAGCGACTTCAGCTCGCCCTGATTGGCATATTTCAGTGTCTGCGCCGATGCCGGCAAGGCAAGGGCGACCAGCGCGACGGCAGTCGCCGCAAACAAACTCCAACGTCCCGACATGTGATCCCGCGTCCCCGTTTTTGTCCGCCGGCTGCTTTGTCCGGCTGGTATTATTGATGCATGTTGCCAGAGTTTACCGGCCGCGCAAGCGCGATTTGCCAAAGGGTTAATCGGTTCGCGCGGGTGCAGCGCAATGAACAGGACTCGAGAATAGGCGGCTGGCGCAACGGCGTGACATTCGACTTTCGGAGTGCCGGTCGTCGGCCGCGGAGACGATCACCGGCGAGCGCTGTTTCGCCGACCGCCCAGGACAGTCTGGTTGACCATAACAGATGATTGAGGCCGACCATGCCTTGGGTCAGGCACGGCTCGCTTGCGTGATGCACCCTGTCGCGGCGATACTGAGGCGGGCCAGGCGCATTTGAGGAGGCGGATATGAAGGTCAACGTCGAGATAGATTGTACGCCCCTTGAAGCGCGGCAGTTCTTCGGCCTGCCGGACGTGGCACCGATGCAGAACGCGGTGATGGACAGGCTGCAACAGCAGATGCTGTCGAATATCGACAAGGTTTCGCCGGAAGCGTTGCTGCAAAGCTGGTTCACCTTCGATCCCAAGCTCGCCGAGCGCTTCCAGGACATGTTCGTGGCGATGGCCGGCTTCGGCGGCGGCGCGGGCAAGAAGGACAAGAAATAGTGCCGGCCGCGAAAGGGAGCGTCGATGGGGCCGAACACCGGTTGCGTCCGCCCAGCCTGTTGCTGATGCTGGCGGAAGCGCGCGGCGTGCTCGAGCTGAATTCGAGCCTGCTGCTGTCGCCCCTGCTGATGCAGGCGCCGAAGGGCGACGGTCATCCGGTGCTGGCGCTGCCCGGCTTCCTCGCCAGCGACCTTTCGATGGCGCCGATGCGGCGCTATCTGAAGGAGCTCGGCTATGACGCCTACGCCTGGAACATGGGCCGCAATTTCGGCGGCATCGCCAGCAGGCGGACTGCGCTGCGCGACCTGCTGAAACGGGTCCATGAGGCGTCGGGGCGCAAGGTCTCGATCATCGGCTGGAGCCTCGGTGGCGTCTATGCGCGCGACCTGGCGTCGCAGATGCCGGAGCTGGTGCGCTCCATCATCACGCTGGGCAGCCCGTTCGCCGACGATATCCGCGCCACCAACGCGACCCGGCTGTACGAGCTGCTGTCCGGCGAGGGGGTGGACGACATTCCCGAGATTCGCGCGGCGATCGCCGGCGACATGCCGGTGCCGGCAACCTCGATCTATTCCCGCACCGACGGCATCGTGAATTGGCGGACCTCACGGGTACGGCCGTCGGCGACCGCCGAGAACATCGAGGTGCATTTGGCCAGCCATCTCGGCCTCGGCGTCAACCCCGCGGCGCTGTGGGCGATCGCGGACCGGCTGGCACAGCCGGAAGGAGAGTTCCGGCATTTTGACCGCTCGGGCCCCTTTGCCATTGCCTATGGGCCGGCAGAACAGGCACTATCCTGACCAGACGACGAGAAGCGCCGCCAAGGCGCCCGCGTGAGTTGGCTCTCGGGAGGAGACCATGAGCGACGCCAAAAAGCTGTCCTCGCTGGACGCATCGTTTCTGTATCTGGAAACGCCGGAAATGCCGATGCATGTCGGCAGCATGGCGATCTTCCGGCTGCCCGACGGCTACAAGGGCGACTTCTTCGAGGAGTTCAAGGCGATGATCGCCTCGCGGCTGCACATCGCGCCGATCCTCAAGGCGCGCCTGCAGAAGGCGCCGCTCGACATCGATCACCCGTCCTGGGTCGAGGACGACCAGTTCGACATCGACCGCCACATCTTCCGCGCCAGCCTGCCGGCGCCGCGCGACCGCGCGACGCTGGAGCGCATCGTCGGCTGGATGCACGCCAAGCTGTTGAACCGCGCCCGCCCGCTCTGGGAGTTCTACGTCTTCGAGGGCATGAAAGACAACGAGATCGGGCTCTATTCCAAGATGCACCACGCCTGCATCGACGGCGGCGCCGGCGCGGCGCTGACCAGCATGATCTACGACCTGACGCCAGTGCCGCGGCAGATCGATCCGCCGAGCGCCAAAAAGGTCGCGCAGGAGCCGCGCGACATCGCGGCCAATTTGATCGACGCCTATCAGCAGCTCTGGACCCAGCCGTTCGAGGCGGCCGCCGCCGCGCAAAAGAGCCTGGAACTGCCGCGCTCCGGCAAGAGCGACCTCGGCTCGATCCTGTTCGACAACGCCATGTTCCAGATCGAGAGCGCGGTGAAGTTCGCGGGCTCCATGCCGACCGTGCTCAAGAGCCTGTCCGACGTCGTCGCCAAGATCGCCGATCCCAGGTCGCGCGAGAGTCTGCAAGCGATGTCCTCGCCCCCGACCATCCTCAACAAGGCGATCTCGTCGGAGCGCAGCTTTGCCGGCACCTCGATCTCGCTGTCGCGCGCCAAGGCGCTGGCGAAGGCATCGGGCGGCAAGCTCAACGACGTCGTGCTGGCGCTCGCCTCGGGCGTGGTGCGGCGTTATCTGATCAGCCAGGGCGCGCTGCCGAACAAGTCGCTGACGGCCGGCGTGCCGATCTCGCTGCGCGAAGAAGGCAACGCCGAATCCAACAACCAGGTGTTCGGCATGATCTGCTCGATCGCGACCGACGTCGAGGATCCGAAGAAGCGGCTCGAAACCATCATCGCGCAGTCCATCAAGTCCAAGGAGATGTCGCATCCGCTGCGCGCCCTGGTGCCGCAGGTCTCCAACATCTCGCTGCTCGGCGCGCCGATCCTGGTACAGATCATGGCGCTGCTCTACAGCCGATCCGACCTGTCCAATGTGCTGCCGCCAGCCACCAACATCACGGTGTCGAACGTGCCGGGGCCGCGGCAGACGCTGTACGCGGCCGGCGCAGAGCTGCTGCACATCTTCCCGGTCTCGATCTCGACCCACGGGATCGCACTCAACATCACCGTGCAGAGCTACCGCGATCAGCTTGATTTCGGCTTCATCGTCGGCGCCAACATCATCCCCCATGTGCAGGTGATGTGCGACATGCTGCCGCTCGAATTCGATGCACTCGAGGCGGCATTCGCGCCGCCGCCTGCCGACATCAAGGGCGCGGCCGAATAGGAATCCTGTCAATGATCGAAATGCCACCGCTGCAGTTCGCCGAGACCAACGGCATCCGCATGGGGTTCTACGAAGCCGGCCCCAGGACCGACACGCCGCCCGTGGTGCTGTGCCACGGCTGGCCCGAGCTGGCGTTCTCCTGGCGTCACCAGATGAAGGCGCTGGGTGAGGCCGGCATCCGGGTGATTGCGCCGGATCAGCGCGGCTATGGCGCGACCGACCGGCCGGAGCCGGTCGAGGCCTACGACATGGAGCACCTGACCGGCGATCTGGTCGGCCTGCTCGACCATCTCAAGATCGACAAGGCGATCTTCGTCGGTCACGACTGGGGCGGCTTTGTCGTCTGGCAGATGCCGCTCAGGCATCCGTCGCGGGTTGCCGGCGTCGTCGGCGTCAACACGCCGCATCTGAACCGCGCGCCGATGGACCCGATCGCGCTCTTCCGCCAGCGTTTCGGCGACCAGATGTACATCGTCCAGTTCCAGGATCCGGCGCGCGAGCCCGACCGCATCTTCGGCAGCCGCGTGGAGCAGACCTTCGATGCCTTCATGCGCAAACCGGCGGCGCGCCCGCCGGGTACGCCGGAGGAGCAGCCGATCGCCGGCGTCGGCGCCTCGGCGCGGCTGAACCTGGCGTTCCCACAGATGATCGCGAATTACGACGCCAAGCACGATCCGCGGACGCCGATCCTGTCGGCCGAGGAGAAGAAGGTGTTCGTCGACACCTTCAGCAAGACCGGCTTCACCGGCGGCATCAACTGGTATCGCAACTTCACCCGCAACTGGGAACGTTCGGCGGGGCTCGACCATCAGGTGCGGGTGCCGTCGCTGATGATCATGGCGGAGAACGACGCGGTGCTGCCGCCGTCTGCCGCCGATGGCATGGAGAAGCTGGTGCCGGACCTCGAAAAGTATCTGGTCCGCGACAGCGGCCATTGGACACAGCAGGAAAAGCCGGACGAGGTCAGCGCCAAGCTGATTGAGTGGCGCAAGCGAAAATTCGGCTAGGCGTCATCCTGAGGTGCGCGCCGGCTTCGGCGCGCCTCGAAGGATGAGGGGGACTGGAGCAAGCGGCTATCCTTCGAGCCGCGCGCGGTGCGCGCTCCTCAGGATGACGACGTAGTGAGGGGGCATTTCGAAGATGGCGTCCGGCAACAGACTGAGTCCGATTCCGCATCCGCCGACGAAGCCGGTGGTCGGCAACATGCTGTCGCTGGATTCGACTGCGCCGGTGCAGCATCTGGTCAAGCTCTCCAAGGAGCTCGGGCCGATCTTCTGGCTCGACATGATGGGTGCGCCGATGGTGATCGTCTCCGGTCACGATCTGGTCGACGAGCTCTCCGACGAGAAGCGCTTCGACAAGGCGGTGCGCGGCTCGCTGCGCCGGGTGCGCGCGGTCGGCGGCGACGGGCTGTTCACTGCCGACACCAAGGAGCCGAACTGGAGCAAGGCGCACAACATCCTGATGCAGCCGTTCGGCAACCGCGCCATGCAGTCGTATCACCCGAGCATGGTCGATATCGCCGAGCAGCTGGTCAAGAAATGGGAGCGCCTCAACGCCGACGAGGAGATCGAGGTCGTCCACGACATGACGGCGCTGACCCTCGACACCATCGGGCTCTGCGGCTTCGACTACCGCTTCAACTCGTTCTACCGCCGCGACTACCACCCGTTCGTGGAATCGCTGGTGCGCTCGCTCGAGACCATCATGATGACCCGCGGCCTGCCGCTCGAGGGTCTTTGGATGCAGAAGCGGCGCAAGACGCTCGCCGACGACGTCGCCTTCATGAACAAGATGGTCGACGAGATCATCGCCGAGCGGCGTGGCAATACCAACGTGACCAGCGACAAGAAGGACATGCTGGCCGCGATGATGACCGGCGTCGACCGCGCGACCGGCGAGCAGCTCGACGACGTCAACATCCGCTACCAGATCAACACCTTCCTGATCGCCGGCCACGAGACCACCTCTGGCCTGCTGTCGTGCACGATCTATGCGCTGTTGAAGCATCCCGAGGTGCTGAAGAAGGCCTATGAGGAGGTCGATCGGGTCCTTGGTCCCGACGTCGACGCGAGGCCGACCTATCAGCAGGTGACGCAGCTCACCTACATCACCCAATGTCTCAAGGAAGCATTGCGGCTGTGGCCGCCGGCGCCGGCCTACGGCATTGCGCCGCTCAGCGACGAGACGATCGGCGGCAAGTACAAGCTCAAGAAGAACACCTTTATCACCATCCTGGTGATGGCGCTGCACCGCGATCCCTCCGTCTGGGGCCCGAACCCCGATGTGTTCGATCCCGAGAATTTCAGCCGTGAGGCGGAGGCCAAGCGCCCGATCAACGCCTGGAAGCCGTTCGGCAACGGGCAGCGCGCCTGCATCGGCCGCGGCTTTGCCATGCATGAGGCGGCGCTCGCGATCGGGATGATCCTGCAGCGCTTCAGGCTGCTCGACGTGCATCGCTACCAGATGCACCTGAAGGAGACGCTGACCGTCAAGCCCGACGGCTTCAGGATCAAGGTGCGGCCGCGCGACGACAGGGATCGCGGCGCGTTCGCCGGCAGCACGGGCGCCGTTGCGGCCGCGCCGAAGGCACCGCGCGCGCCGACCACGCGCCCCGGTCACAACACGCCGATGCTGGTGCTCTACGGCTCCAACCTCGGTTCGGCCGAGGAGCTGGCGACCCGCATGGCGGATCTGTCGGAGATCAACGGCTTCGCCACCCGGCTTGGTCCGCTGGACGACTATGTCGGCAAGCTGCCGGAGGAGGGCGGCGTCCTGATCATCTGCGCCTCCTACAACGGCGCGGCGCCCGACAACGCGACGCAATTCGTCAAATGGCTTGAGACCGATCTGCCGAAGGACGCCTTCGCCAAGGTGCGCTACGCGGTGTTCGGCTGCGGCAACAGCGATTGGGCCGCGACCTACCAGTCGGTGCCGCGCTTCATCGACGAGCAGCTGACCAAGCACGGCGCTCGCGCGGTCTATCCGCGCGGCGAGGGCGATGCGCGCAGCGATCTCGACGGCCAGTTCCAGAAATGGTTCCCGGAGGCCGCAAAGGTCGCGACCAAGGAATTCGGCATCGACTGGAATTTCACCCGCACCGCCGAGGACGAGCCGCTCTACGCGATCGAGCCGGTGGCGCAGGGCGCGGTCAACACCATCGTGACGCAGGGCGGCGCGGTGCCGATGAAGGTGCTCGCCAACAACGAGCTGCAGAACAAGGAAGGCGCCCATCCGTCGGAACGCTCGACTCGGCATATCGAGGTCGAGCTGCCGGCCAATCTCAAATATCGCGTCGGCGATCATCTCAGCGTGGTGCCGCGCAACGATCCGACCCTGGTCGATTCCGTCGCACGCCGGTTCGGCTTCCTGCCGGCCGACCAGATCCGTCTGCAGGTGTCGGAAGGCCGCCGCGCGCAACTGCCGGTCGGCAATGCCGTGTCGGTCGGGCGGCTGCTCACCGAGTTCGTCGAGCTGCAGCAGGTCGCGACCCGCAAGCAGATCCAGATCATGGCCGAGCACACACGCTGCCCGGTGACCAAGCCGAAGCTGATGGCTTATGTCGGCGACGATGAGGCTTCGGCCGGGCGTTATCGCTCCGAGGTGCTGGCCAAGCGCAAATCGGTGTTCGACCTGCTCGAGGAATATCCGGCCTGCGAGCTGCCGTTCCACCTCTACCTGGAAATGCTGTCGCTGCTGGCGCCGCGCTATTACTCGATCTCGTCGTCTCCGGCCGGCGAGGCGCAGCGCTGCAGCGTCACCGTGGGGGTGGTGGAAGCGCCTGCGAGCTCGGGACGCGGGATCTACAAAGGGGTCTGCTCGAACTATCTGGCGCGTCGCCGCGCCGGCGACACTGTCCACGCCACGATCAAGGAGACCAAGGCCGGCTTCCGCCTGCCCGACGACAACGCCGTGCCGATCATCATGATCGGGCCGGGCACCGGGCTCGCACCGTTCCGCGGCTTCCTGCAGGAGCGCGCCGCGCGCAAGGCAAAAGGCGCTGCGCTGGGCCCTGCGATGCTGTTCTTCGGCTGCCGGCATCCGGAGCAGGATTTCATCTATGCCGATGAGCTGAAGGCGTTCGCAGCCGATGGCGTCGGTGAACTCCACACCGCCTTCTCGCGCGCCGACGGGCCCAAGACCTATGTGCAGCACCTCGTCGCCGCGCAGAAGGATCTGGTCTGGGAGCTGATCCAGAAGGGTGCGATCGTCTATGTCTGCGGCGACGGCGGCAAGATGGAGCCCGACGTCAAGGCAACCCTGATGTCGATCTATCGCGAGCGCAGCGGAGCCGACATCGATGCCGCCGCGCGCTGGATCGAGGAGATGGGCACCAGGAACCGCTACGTGCTCGACGTCTGGGCCGGCGGGTAGCCTCGGCGCCGGGGAACGACAGTGATGCGGTTGAGGGCAGGTTCCTTTCCCCATCGTCGTCCCTGCTTTCGCAGGGACGACACTGAGTTTGTTGCGCCATTCGTGAGTCACTATTTCGCATGCTCTGGGCGCTAGCTTCGCCCGCCCTGACGCCCATGCTACAAGCCGCCGCATGATTCCCTGGGAAAAGATCGATACCGCGCGCATTCCCGGCACCGAAGGTGAATTGCGCCTGATGCAGCGCGGCCGCGAATTCTCGATCATGCTCGGCACCAACGAGCTGATGAACAGCCGTCTGTCGGGCTCGGAAGCCGCGCTGGCGACGCTCGCTGCGAAGAAGATCGAGAAGGTCGCACGGCCGCGTTTTCTGATCGGCGGCCTCGGCATGGGCTTCACGCTGCGGGCGGCGCTGACCGTGCTTGGACCCGAGGCGGACATCGTGGTGGCCGAGCTGGTGCCGGCCGTGGTCACCTGGGCGAGAGGCCCGATGGCCGAGATCTTCGGCGACAGCCTGAACGATCCACGCGTCAGCATCCAGGAGGTGGATGTCGCCGATGTGATCGAGCGCAATCCGCGCACCTACGATGCCATTCTCCTCGATGTCGATAACGGCCCCGAAGGCCTGACCCGCAAGGCCAATGACGCGCTGTACGACGTCTCCGGACTGAAGATCGCCCACACGGCGCTGCGGCGCGGCGGCGTGCTCGCCGTCTGGTCGTCCGGTCCGAACGCCAGGTTCCCGAAATCGCTGTCCCGCGCAGGGTTCGCGGTCAATGAAGTCGCCGTCCGCGCCACCGGCCGAGGCCGCGGCGTGCGCCACGTGATCTGGATCGCGGTCAAGGAGTAGCAGGCCCCGCTATTGCGACGCAGCAACACCTCCAGCAGTGCCGTTCGGTTCGATTGTGTTGAAAATCGAGGGCCGTTGGGTTTCACTCGCGGCACCGAAGCCTCGAGCCCTTGGTCTGTCGGATGCAGGCGACGTCGAATTTTGGGGTGCAGGAGACGCACGGGATCCTGGACCGTTTCCAGGCCGAATTCCGCGGCTCGAGCGAAGGGCTCGGCTGGTCGTCAGCGTATGCCTCGGTTCAGCGCGAGCGGCCGTTCGACGGGCACTTCCACGCGCTCTCCGACAATCTGATGGTGTTGCACCGGGGTGGCCCGGTCGACATCACCTATGTGATGGACGGCAAGTCGGTTGCCCGGCACATCCCGCGCGGCGGGGTGTTCTTCCTGCCGGCCGGGCACGCCTGCAACGTGGTGCTGCGCGAGGCGCTGGAATCCACCCACATCTATCTGCGCTCCGACCTGTTCGCGGGCCGGGACGGGGCGGCGAGCCTGATCGGCGGGCTCGCGCCGATGCTCGGCGATCAGGATGCCGTGCTGGAGCATCTCGCCGCGGCGATCGGCGACACCATCACCAGCGGCCTGCCGGCCTCGTCGCTGTTCGTCGATCCGATCGCGCAGGCGATCGCCAACCGCTTCGTCGCGATCAATTTCCACAAGCCGAGCGTCGAGGCCGGCAAGCATCCGAACCTGCTGAACAACCGGCAGATGGCGCGCATCCGCGAGTTCGTCGACACAAATCTCGATAGCGATATCCGGCTCGACCAGCTGGCGGAGCTGTGCGGCCGCAGCACCGAATATTTCGTGCGCCTGTTCAAGGCGACCAGCGGCGTCTCGCCCTACCAATACGTGCTCAATCTGCGCATCGAGCGCGCCAGGGCGCTGCTCGCCGACGAGACGCAGAGCCTCGCCGACATCGCACTGGCCTGTGGCTTCTCCCATCAGGAGCATTTTACGCGCATGTTCCGCCGCTTCACCGGCGTGACGCCGGGGCGCTACCGGCGCAGCCATTAGCGGGCGGCTCGGACGGGCGGGGGCGCTAGCGCCAAGCCTGCGGATGATTTTTCCGGTTTCGTGCAGATTTTCTCCGGTTTCGTGCAGGCCCGCCATGGCCACCCGCCGCTAGCTTTCTCCCAACAAGACGAGATTGCCGGTTCGCCGGCTTGGGAGAAATGCCATGAGCGTTGCGATGCCGGATGCCGGAGGCGCATCCATTGCGTCCGTTGCGGCGGCCGGTGATGCCGGCCAGGGCACCTTTGCCTATTGCTCGCAGCAGTATCGCGTGGTGTTCGGCGGCGGCACCTCGGCGCGGCTTGGCGAGGAGAGCGAGCGCCTCGGCATCAAGCGGGCGCTGGTGCTGACCACGAGCGAGCAGCAGGACCTCGGGCGCCGGCTCGGCGCAGGCCTCGGCGACAGGCTCGCCGGACTGTTTGCAGGCGCACGCATGCATACGCCGGTCGAGGTCACCAATGAAGCGCTTGGCATGGTGGAGTCCCGCGACATCGATGGGCTGGTCGCGATCGGCGGCGGCTCGACGATCGGGCTCGGCAAGGCACTGTCGCTGCGCACCGGGCTGCCGCATATCGCGATGCCGACCACTTATGCCGGCTCGGAGATGACGCCGATCCTCGGCGAGACCAGCAACGGCATCAAGACCACGCAGCATTCCCAGGATCTGGTGCCGGACACCGTCATCTACGACGTCGATCTCACCGTCAGCCTGCCGCCGCACGTCTCCGCGGCCAGCGGCATGAATGCGATCGCCCACGCCGTCGAGGCGCTCTATGCGCCCGACGCCAACCCGCTGACCTCGCTGATGGCGGAAGAGGGCATCGCCGCGCTTGCCCGCGCATTGCCGCGCATCATGACGGCACCGGCCGATGCCGGCGCCCGCCGCGACGCGCTCTATGGCGCCTGGCTGTGCGGCGTCTGCCTCGGCGCGGTCGGGATGTCGCTGCATCACAAGCTCTGCCACGTGCTGGGCGGCATGTTCAACCTGCCGCATGCCGAAACCCACGCGATCGTGTTGCCCCATGCGGCTGCCTACAATGCCGCCGCGGCGCCGGAGGCGATGACTCGCGTGGCACGCGCACTGCACAGCGCCAATGCACCGCAGGGTCTGTTTGACCTTGCCCGGCAGCTCGCGCTGCCACGCGCGCTTTCCGGCATCGGAATGCCCGAGGACGGCATCGCACGCGCCGCGGAGATGGCGGTGCGCAATCCCTATGCCAACCCAAGACCGGTCGAACGTGCCCCGATCGAACAATTGATCGCGGCGGCCTGGCGCGGCGATGCGCCCGTGCAGCACTGACATCCAAGGATCAAAGGACAACACGATGGCCAATTTCAACGAGCATGACCTCACCGACGAGGTGATCAGCAGCTTCGCCAATACGCCGAACAAGCGGCTGAAGTTCCTCATCGAGGAGACGGTCAAGTCGCTGCACGATCTGGTGCGCCGCACCGAACTCACCTTCGAGGAATGGAATCAGGCGATCGAATTCCTGACCCGGACCGGCCAGACCTGCACGCCGCTGCGCCAGGAGTTCATCCTGCTCTCCGACGTGCTCGGCGTCTCGATGCTGGTCGACGCCGTCAATCACCGTGAGCGCGAGGGCGCGACCGAGACCACGGTGCTCGGCCCGTTCTATGTCGGCGAGCACCGCGTCACGCCGCACGGCGCCAACATCTCGGAGGGGATCGACGGTGAACCGATGTTCGTGCAGAGCCGCGTCACGGATCTGGCCGGCAAACCGCTCGCCGGTGCCGAGATCGACGTCTGGCATGCCGACGACGACGGCTTCTACGATTCGCAGAAGGCGGACTACGCGACCCACGGTCCGTCGCTGCGCGCGCGCTTCGTCACCGATGCCGATGGCCGCTTCTCGTTCCGCACCATCCTGCCGTGCAGCTATCCGATCCCGACCGACGGCCCGGTCGGCGACGTCATCGCCGCCACGCAACGCCATCCGATGCGGCCGGCGCATGTGCATTTCCTGGTCAAGGCCGACGGCTACGAGCCGCTGATCACCCACGTCTTCCTGGATGGCGACGAATATCTGCGCAGCGACGTGGTGTTCGGCGTCAAGGACGAGCTCATTGCGCGCGTCGAGCCGAAGAGCGAGCCGGCGCTGCCGAACGGCGAGCGGGTCTCCGGCCGATGGCACCTGATGACTTACGACTTCCAGATGAAGCCAGGTGCGGGCCTGGTGCCGAAGCCGATGATGGCCGCGGAATGACGATCGCAACCAACAGGACGACCAAGGAGAGGACCATGACCAGCAAACCGATCGAGACCGACGTCCTTGTCGTCGGCAGTGGCCCGGCCGGCGCGACGGCGGCGGCGCTGCTCGGCATGTATGGCGTCAAGCATATCCTGGTGACCAAATATGGCTGGCTGGCCGACACGCCGCGCGCCCACATCACCAACCAGCGCGCGATGGAGGTGCTGCGCGATCTCGGCCTCGAAGAGAAGGCCGTCGCGCAGGCCGTGCCGCAGCATCTGATGGCCAACAACGTGTTCTGCGAGAGCCTCGCAGGCGAGGAATTCGGCCGGCTGTATTCGTGGGGCAACCATCCCTCGCGCAAGGCGGATTACGATCTCGCCAGTCCCGCGCGCATCTGCGACCTGCCGCAGAATTTCCTCGAGCCGATCCTGATCGAGGCCGCCGGCCAGCGCGGCACCTCGCTGTGCTTCAACACCGAGTTCGTCGACCTGGTGCAGGATGGCGACGGCGTCACGGCGACCGTGAAGGATCGACTGTCCGGTGAGACCTATCAGATCCGCGCCAAATATCTGATTGGCGCCGATGGCGGCCGCAGCCGGGTCGCCGAAGTGATCGGACTGCCGATGGAGGGCCAGATGGGCCGCGCCGGCAGCATGAACATCATCGTGCAGGCCGACTTGAGCAAGTACGTCGCGCATCGGCCGAGCGTGCTGTACTGGGTATTGCAGCCCGGTGCTGAGATCGGCGGCATCGGTGCCGGCCTGATCCGCATGGTGCGGCCATGGAACGAGTGGCTGATCATCTGGGGCTACGACATCGAGCAGGGCGAGCGCAAGCTCTCTAATGACGAGGCCGTCTCGATCGTGCGCAATTTGGTCGGCGACGAGACCCTCGAGGTCAAGGTGCGCTCGACGTCGACCTGGACCGTGAACGAGATGTATGCCGGCCACTATTCGTCCGGCCGCGTGTTCTGTGTCGGCGACGCCGTGCACCGCCATCCGCCGACCAACGGCCTCGGCTCCAACACCTCGATCCAGGATTCCTTCAATCTGTGCTGGAAGCTGAAGCTGGTGCTCGAAGGCCACGCGGCGCCGTCGCTGCTGGAAACTTATTCGGCCGAGCGCCAGCCGGTCGGCAAGCAGATCGTGACCCGCGCCAACAAGAGCATCGGCGACTTCCCGCCGATCTTCGAGGCGGTGGGCCTCGTCGCTTCGACCGACCCGGCCGAAGCCCGCAAGGCGATCGCGGCGCGCAAGGCGCCGACCGCCGAGGGCAAGGCGCGCCGCAAGAAGCTCTACGAGGCCATCGCCAACAAGAGCTACGAGTTCAACTGCCACGGCGTCGAGATGAACCAGCGCTACGGGTCGACCGCCGTGGTGTCCGATGGCACGCCGATGCCGGCCTTCAGTCGCGATCACGAGCTGTATTATCAGGCCACCACCTGGCCCGGCGCGCATTTGCCGCATGTCTGGGTCGAGCATCAGGGCGAGCGGAAGTCGACGCTCGATCTCACGGGCAAGGGCCGCTTCACGCTGCTCACCGGGATCGGCGGCGACGGCTGGAAGGCGGCCGCAACCGCAGTCGAGAAGGCCTACGGGCTGCCGGTCGATGTCGTCACCGTCGGCCCGCAAGGCTGCGATGCGCTCGACATCTATGCCGACTGGTATCGCCAGAGCGAGGTCGACGAGGACGGCTGCGTGCTGGTGCGCCCCGACATGTATGTCGCCTGGCGCGCCAGGGAAGCGGCGGTGAATGCCTCCGATCTGTTGCTCGACGTGTTCGGTCAGATCCTCGGCCGCGGCGCAAAGGCGCAGACCAAGTCCGTTGCCGCCGCGTGATGTGGCACGGCGCCGGTAATTTTCAGAACGGAATGAACGGCAGGCGGCTTGAAAACCGGCTTGCCTCAAGGGAGGGGAAAATGACCAAGGACCATTTGAACGCCAACGACCATTTGAACGCATTGTCTTTCGATCGCCGCCGGGTGCTGCAAGGCATCGCCGGTGGTTTCGCCGCCGCAGGCGCGACCACGTTGTTCGCACCGGCCGTGCGGGCGGCCAACAAGCCGATCAAGATCGGCTATGTCTCGCCGAAGAGCGGCCCGCTCGCTGCGTTCGCCGAAGCCGACGATTTCGTGCTCGGCGAATTTCGAAAATTCATCAAGGATGGCGTCAAGGTCGGATCGCAGACCTATCCGGTCGAGGTGGTGACCAAGGACAGCCAGTCCAATCCGAACCGCGCCGCCGAAGTCGCCAAGGAACTGATCACGCGCGACAATGTCAGCCTGATCGTGGTCGGCGCGACGCCGGAGACCAACAATCCGGTGGCGACGCAGTGCGAGCTCGAGCAGGTGCCGTGCATCTCCACCGTCGCACCATGGCAGACCAATTTCATCGGCCGGCAAGCCAATCCCGGCGATCCCAAGAGCTGGAAACCGTTCGACTACACCTTCCACTACTTCTGGGGCCTCGAGGACGTGATCGGCGTCTTCACCAGCATGTGGAGCCAGGTCGCGACCAACAAATCGGTCGGCGCGCTGTTCCCGAACGATGCCGATGGCAATGCCTGGGGCGACACCACGATCGGCTTCCCGCCGGTTATGGCCAAGCAAGGCTTCAGGCTGACCGATCCCGGCCGCTTCCAGAATCTCACCGATGATTTCAGCTCGCAGATCGCCGCCTTCCGTGGCGCCGACGCCGAGATCATCACCGGCGTGATCATCCCGCCCGACTTCACCACGTTCTGGAATCAGGCGCGCCAGAAGGGGTTGAAGCCGAAAGTCGTGTCTGTCGCCAAGGCGTTGCTGTTCCCGGCGTCGGTGCAGGCGCTCGGCAAGGGCGGCAACAACATCTCCACCGAGGTGTGGTGGACGCCGACGCATCCCTACAAGTCGAGCCTCAGCGGCGTCGGCGCGGCCGATCTCGCCAAGGGATATGAGCAGGCCTCCGGCAAGCAATGGACCCAGCCGATCGGCTTCGTGCATTCGCTGTTCGAGGTCGCGATCGACGCCATCAAGCGCTCCAGCGACCCGGGCGATGGCGCGGCGCTGGCGAAGGCGATCGGCGCAACCAAGCTCGATACGATCGTGGGCCAGGTCGCGTTTGGCTCCAGCGCGGTGCCGCCGTTCGCTGCGAAGAACATCGCCAAGACGCCGCTGGTCGGCGGCCAGTGGCGGCTCAACGGCGACAAGTACGACATGGTGATCACCGACAACGAGCTGGCGCCGCAGATCCCGCTCGGCGGCGACATGCAGGCGCTGAGCTAGCGCAAGCACGTCATCGAAGACAGCAGATGCGTGGCATTGCCACGCATCTTCTCTCCGCCGCAATCATCCAGTGGGCGACCATGCTCGAACTCCATGCCATCTCGAAAAGGTTCGGCGCCATCGTCGTTGCCGACGCGATCGACCTGACGCTCTCCTCCGGCGAGGCGCTGGGCGTGATCGGGCCGAACGGCGCCGGCAAATCGACGCTGTTCAACCTGATTACCGGGCTGCTGCGGCCGGATGCCGGCCGCATCGTCCTCGATGGCGTCGACATCACGGCTCTCTCTCCCGAAGCACGCTGCCGGGCGGGCATCGGGCGCTCGTTCCAGATCCCGCAGCCGTTCGACCATCTCTCGGTGTTCGAGAACCTTGCGGTCGCTGCCCAGTTCGGCGGCGGGCTGTCGCAGGCGGATGCGGTCCAGCATTGCGGCCGCATGCTTGATCTGACCGGCCTCGAAGCCAAGGCCAATCGGCTCGCCGGGAGCCTGCCGCTGCTCGATCGCAAGCGGCTCGAGCTGGCGCGGGCTCTCGCCACTCGGCCACGCACGCTGCTGCTCGACGAGATCGCAGGTGGCCTCACCGATGCCGAATGTCATGAACTGGTCGAGACCATCCGTACCATCCACGCCGAAGGTGTCGGCATCATCTGGATCGAGCATGTGGTGCACGCGCTGCTCGCGGTGGTGCAGCGGCTGGTGGTGCTGAACTTCGGCAAGGTGGTCGCGCAAGGCGCACCAGTCGAGGTGATGCGCTCGCGCGAGGTCGAGACCATTTACATGGGAGTGCCGGCATGACCGCGCTGCTCAATGTCACGGCGCTCGATGCGTTCTATGGCGACTTCCAGGCGCTGTTCGGCATCGATTTCGAATTGGCGGAGGGCGAGGCAGTCGCGGTGATTGGCGCCAACGGCGCCGGCAAATCGACCATGTTGAAGTCGCTGGCCGGGCTCGTGAAGAGCCGCCCCGACGCGATCCGCCTCGGCGGTCGGGCGATCGGCGATGCGTCCGCCGCCCGCATCGTGCGGCTCGGCCTTGCGCTGGTCCCCGAGGGCCGCCAGCTGTTTCCTTCGCTCAGCGTCGAGGAGAATCTGCTGATCGGCGCTTATGGCGGCGAACGCAGCGCGCCCTGGGATCTCGCGGCGGTCTACCGGATGTTTCCGGTGCTCAGGGAGCGGCGGCGCGGCGCCGTCACGGCGCTGTCGGGCGGTCAGCAGCAGATGGTGGCGATCGGCCGCGCGCTGATGTCGAACCCACAGGTTCTGCTGTGCGACGAGATCAGCCTCGGCCTCGCGCCGATCGTGGTGGAGGACATCTACCGCATGCTGCCGCAGATTCGTTCGGGCGGCACCGCGGTCATGCTGGTCGAACAGGACATCGCCCGCGCGCTGCGGGCCGCCGACCGCTTCTACTGCCTACAGGAGGGACGGGTGACGCTGAGCGGACGGCCCAAGGATGTGGATCAGGACACGATCCGCGCGGCCTATTTCGGAGCATGAGGGAGCCATGAGCGGGTTCGATACCATCATCGAGGGCGTGCTGCTCGGCGGCGTCTATGCGCTGTTCGCGCTCGGCCTGTCGCTGATCTTCGGCATCATGCGGCTCGTCAATCTGGCGCATGGCGACCTGATCCTGCTCGCGGCCTATCTTGTGCTCGGCGCGACCACGGCGCTTGGCCTGCCGCTTGCGGCCGCAGCGCTCCTGGTCGTCGTGACGATGTTCGTGCTCGGTTTCGTGCTGCAGCGGCTGGTGCTGGAGCGCGTGCTCGGCGACGACATTCTGCCGCCGCTGCTGGTCACCTTCGGCCTGTCGATCGTGATCCAGAACGGGTTGCTGCTCGGCTATGGCGCGGACAGCCGCCGGTTGCAGGCGGGCGCCTTCGAATCCTCGTCGGTGACGCTGGCTCCCGGCTTGAGCGTCGGCCTGGCGCCGCTGACAGCGCTGGTGACGGCGATCGCCGCCGTCGCGCTGCTGCAGCTCATTTTCTACCGCACCTCGCTCGGCCGCGCCTTCCGCGCCACCGCCGACAATCCCGCGATCGCGCAATTGATGGGAGTCAATGAGCGCAATGTCTATGCCATCGCCGTCGGGCTGTCGCTCGCGGTGTCGGTGATCGCCGCTGTCGTGTTCGGCATCCGCGCCAGTTTCGATCCATCGATCGGCCCGGCGCGGCTGCTCTATGCGTTCGAGGCCGTGATCATCGGCGGTCTCGGCAGTCTGTGGGGAACGCTGGCCGGCGGCATCGTGCTCGGGCTGGCGCAGGCGATCGGGGGGCGGATCAACCCGGAGTGGCAGATCCTGGCCGGCCATCTCGCTTTCCTTGCCGTGCTGATGGTGCGGCCGCGCGGTCTCTTCCCGGCGAGGCGGACATGAGCGTCGAAAGCATCCGTGTCCCGGCAAGCCGGGAGCAACGTCCGGCGGATCTGCCGGTCTGGCAAGTTCGGGTCGGCACGCGGTTGTCGCGCGCTGCCGCGGTGGCCGGCATCGCGCTGGTGGTGGTGCTTGCCGCGCTGCCGGCGATTGCTTCGCGCAATTTGATCCAGGATCTGATCTTCGTCCTCACCATGCTGACACTGGCACAGCTCTGGAACGTGCTGGCCGGCTGGGGCGGGCTGGTGTCGGTCGGGCAGCAGGCGTTCGTCGGGCTCGGCGCCTATGCGCTGTTTGCCGCCATCGTGATGGCCGGGCTCGACCCCGTTGCGGCGATCCCGCTGGCCGGGCTGTTCGCGGCGCTGGTCGCGGCGGTGCTCGGCCCACTGCTGTTCCGGCTGGAGGGGCCTTATTTCGCGATCGGCAGCTGGGTCGCCGCCGAAGCGCTGCGGCTGATCTGCGCCCAGTTCAAGTCGCTCGGCGGCGGCACCGGGATGTCGATCTCGCCGGGCGAGCTGTCGCAGATGGTCGGGCTGAAGGCGGTGCGGGCGCTGCTCGGATTGCGGCCGGCGGCCGCGCGCGACGTGCTGGTCTACTGGCTGGCGCTGCTGCTCGCCGTGCTGGTCACGCTCGGTATCTACGCCTTCATCCGCTCGCGCCATGGCCTCGCGCTGGCGGCAAGCCGCGACAATGCGGCGGCAGCGCGCAGCGTCGGCGTCCGCACCGCGCGGATTCGCCATCTGCTGTGGATCGCGGTCGCCTTCGCCACCGGCATGGTCGGCGCGGTGGTCTATCTGCAGAAGGCGCGCATCTCGCCGGACGCCGCCTTCAGCGTCACCGACTGGACCGCCTATGTGATCTTCATCGTCGTGATCGGCGGGGTGCGCACCATCGAAGGCCCGATGGTCGGCGTGCTCCTGCTATGGGGGCTCGTCACCTGGCTCGCCCAGTATGGCAGCCTGTATCTGGTCGTGCTCGGCACGCTCGCCATCCTGATCATGCTGTTCATGCCAAGGGGCGTGTGGGGCGCGGCAGCGCGGCGCTGGCAGGTGCAGTTGTTTCCGACCCAGCGTTGGCTCGGCCGCAACCAGTAGCTCCGGTTGCGCGATCCCACGCCCTCACACCGTCACTCTGAGAGAGTGTGAACGCATGACTCTCGATGACGCAACCTACTCGATGTCGTCCCTGCGAACGCAGGGACCCATACTCAGCGGCGGGTGTTATGAAAGGGACTCGTCGTCCCGGCGGTGCGAAACTATAAGCTTCGGTGGTTATGGGTCCCTGCTTTCGCAGGGACGACACTGAATCTGTTGTCCAGTTACTGAGCGCTATCGCCTGCGGCCGGCGCGCCTCAGAACATCGTATTGTTGTTGGCCGGAGTTTCCGGAACCGGCTGCACCACGTCCCAGTGTTCGACGATCTTGCCGTCCTCGAGCTTGAAGATGTCGATAATCGCATTGCCGCGGGTGCCGGGTTCGCGCACGGCGTGGACGTGCAGGATCACGTAGTCGCCGTCGACGAACGAACGCTTGATCTCGCTGTGCGAGTTCGGAAACTTCTCGCGCAGGAAGGTAATGAATTTGCGGAAGCCGTCGGGACCGTCGGCCGCGCCGGGATTGTGTTGCACATAGCGGTTGCCGACATAGGCGAGCGCCGCGTCGGCGTCCTTCTGATTCAGCCCCTTCTCGTAGAAGGCCAGCACCGCCTTGCGGTTGGCTTCCTGCTGCGCGTCGCCGGTCGCGGCCATCGCGGCAGAAGACGCGAGCGCGAGCAAGAGAGCGGCGACGGCTGTCGGCGGCCGGAGGATGGTCTTCATCTGGGGACTCCCGAGGCTGATGGCGCGCGACCCGCGCGCTGCATCGCGCTGTCTACAGCCTCCATGCCGTGCCCGGAAGAACGCACCCCTGGCTCACATGGTCACCGGAAGATACTAGAGCCCCGTTCCGATTGAACCGGAACGGGGCTCTGGATTCTTGTTTGACGCGTTTTCTTGACGCGAACCGGTATCCACTTCGCTCGAAAACGCTCTAGCCTCACGCCGCCTTCACCGCAGCCCCATGCGCGTGCTTGTCGATGGCGTCGATGATCTGCGGCCACATCGGGATCGGCAGCGCATGGCCCATGCCCTCGATCATCAGGAGCTTTGCGCCGGGGATCGAGACCGCGGTGTCCTTGCCGCCTTCGGGATGCACCAGCGGATCGACGGTGCCGTGGATCACCAGCGTCGGTGCCTTGACGCTGCGCAGGCGCTCCTTGCGGCTGCCCGAGGCGAGGATGGCGCGGAGCTGGCGGCCGACGCCCTCCGGATTGAGGCCACGCTCAAAGGTGCGCCGCGCGCGCTCGGAATCGAGCGCCTCATCTTCGGGGAACGAGCCGTTGCGCAGCACCTTCCAGGTCTGGCCGAAACGCACGAAGTACTCCTCCTTGCTCTTCGGTGGCGGCGCCATCAGCACCGCGGTCGCCTCGCGGGTCGGCCCCGGCACCTTTGGATTGCCGGTGGTCGACATGATCGAGGTCAGCGAGCGCACGCGCTCGGGGAAGGTGATCGCAACCTCCTGCGCGATCATGCCGCCCATCGAGGCGCCGACAAGGTGCGCGGTACGGATGCCGAGCGCATCCATCAATCCGATCGTGTCTCGCGCCATGTCGGCCAGCCGGTAGGGCGCTGCGACCGGAATCTTCAGGAAGCGCAGCTTCAGCAGTTCAAGTGCGGTCAGCCGCTTGCCGCCGCTCATGCGGGAGGACTTGCCGATATCCCGATTGTCGAACCGGATCACGCGAAAACCGCGCGCAGCAAGCTGGCGACAGAATTCGTCGTCCCAATGGATCATCTGGGCGCCGAGGCCCATGATCAAAAGCAGCGGCTCCGCATTCGCATCGCCAAAAATCTCGTAGCAGATGTCTATGCCATTGGCGCGGGTTAGTTGCGGCAACTGATGGGCGAGCGTGGTCACGGGCGTCCTCTCCTGGATTCGCGGTCAGGAACCTGCATGCTGCCACGGTTTGACGCAGCGCAGAAGAGCTTCGACGTCGCCGGGCGCGCCGCACTGTTGACCGATCAGCGGCAACAGTGTCGTATGGCACAAACAAACGGAAGCGCGACAAGCGCTCGGAATTGACGTGGAGGAGGGCCTCATGGCCGACAAGGGCAACGACCCTGCCGTGATCTGGCAGACGATGATTGGCGAGATGGAGAAGGGGTTCAACTCCTTCGGCAACCAGTTGATGAGCTCGCCTGAATTCTCCAAGGTGATGAATCAGGCCGGCAGCGCCGCAGCGGGCGCGCAGAAGCAGCTCGGCGAGATGATGGAGAAATATCTGCTGGCGATGAACCTGCCGAGCCGCGCCCAGCTCATCGGCATGGCCGAGCGCCTGCAGTCGATGGAGACCCAGCTCAACGAGATCAAGACGCTGCTGCAGCAGGTGCACCACAATTCGCTGGCGCCGGACGACGGCTACGGCGCAACGCCACGGCCGCCGCGCACCAGGCGCCCGCCATCCGAGGGAGACAGCAAATGAATGCTCCCACCGGGTTTGATTTCGCCTCGATCTCCGAGCGGGTACAGTCCGAGGTGCAGCGTGCGATCCAGCGCAGCATCAAGGGCGTCGAGTATTTCTCGAGCTCCGGCCCCGAGCTCGGCTCGACGCCGAAGGACGTGCTGTATTCGCGCGGCACCATGAACCTCTATCACTACCGGCCGCAGGCCGACGAAGTTTATCGCGTGCCGGTCCTGATCGTGATGGCGACCACCAACCGCGGCTACATCCTCGACCTGGTGCCGGGGCAGAGCTTCATCGAGTTCCTGCTCAAGCGCGGGTTCGACGTCTATATGCTGGACTGGACCGCGCCGAAGCCCGAGGAAAAATCGCTGCGCATGGAGGACTACGTCCTCGACTTCATCCCGGAATCGGTCCGCCGCGTGCAGCAGGATTCCGGCGAAAAGGACGTCTCCGTGATCGGCTATTGCTTCGGCGGCGTATTGTCGCTGCTCTATGGCTCGATCTTCAACGACGGGCCGATGAAGAACCTGATCTGCTTCACCACGCCGATCGATTTTCGCGAGATGAAGCTGTTCTCGAATTTCGCCGACCGCCGCTACTTCGACGTCGACCGCCTCATCGACAGCACCGGCAACATGCCGCCCGAACTGATCCTGCAATCGTTCGACATGCTGCGGCCGGCCGCGCGCGTCGTCGGCCAGATCCAGCTCTGGGACAACATCTGGAACGACGAGTTCGTCAAGTCGTACCGGATGTTCGATCGCTGGGCGACCGACACGCTGCCGCTGGCCGGCGAATATTTCCGCGCCATCACCAAGGACCTGATGTGGGACAACAAGCTCTACAACGACACCATGACGGTCGGCGGCCGCGCCGCAAAGCTCGCCGACATCAAGGTGCCGATCCTGCACGCGGTCGCCGAGCACGACCACATCGTGCCGTATGACGCGGCAAAGCACCTGATCACCAAGATCGGCTCCGAGGACAAGGAGGAGGTGATGCTGAAAGGCGGTCACGTCTCACTGGTCGCCGGCGCCAATGCAATCAAGCGGCTGTGGCCGAAACTGGACTCCTGGTTGAGCAAGAGATCGACATGACCGAACAACGTTCCTATCCGCGCCACGTCAAGACCGAGGCCGGTGACATCGAGTTCCGGCTGATGAAGCGGGCCGACGAGGCCGCAGTGCTGGCCTTCGCGCAGAAACTGCCGACGCATGATCTGCTGTTCCTGCCGCGCAACATCAGCCAGCCGAAGGTGCTGTCGGCCTGGATCAACGAGATCGAGCGCGGCGACATCACGAGCCTGCTCGCGATCAAGGACGGCAAGGTGGTCGGCTGCGGCACCCTGGTGCGCGATCCGCACTCCTGGTCGCCGCATGTCGGCGAGATCCGGATGGTGGTGTCGCTCGATGTGCGCGGGCAGGGCGTCGGCCGGGCGCTGTCGCAGGAGACCTTCGCCATCGCGCTCGGCGCCGGGCTGGAGAAGTTCTCGGTGCAGATGACAGTCGACCAGCGGGCGGCGATCGCGCTGTTCGAAAGCCTCGGCTTCAAAGCGGAGGCCCTGCTGCGCGACCATGTCCGCGACGTCGAGGGCAAGACCCACGATATCGTCGTGCTCGGGCACAATGTGGCGCAGGTCCGGGCGCAGATGGAGGCGTACGGGGTGTCCGAGGCAGTTGGCGGTAATTAGAAACCGTAAGTCGCTGGTTCCTTAAGCAGTCTGCGGATCTTCATGCTGTTCACAGGTTCGTGATACCGCGCTGCAACATTGATGTTGCGTCGCACCATGGATTGTGACACAACAGCCTTGCCCCGGGCCAATACGGACGGGGTGAGCCCATAGCTCAAACCTGAGGATGGAGAGACCCCAATGACCACCGAAACCAATTCCGTGCTGAACAGCGTCAAGGATGCCTTCGCGCCCGTCACCGAGGCGTTCACCAAGCTCCAGAACCTGGAAGTTCCGGAAGCCGCCCGTGAGTTCGTGAAGAAGCAGGCCGAGGCCGCCAAGACCCGCGCCGCCGATGCGTATGCCGGCTCCGAGAAGGTGACCAACGTGATCGAGACCGCCGTTGCCGGTTCGGTGACCGAGGCCGCCAAGATCAGCCGCAACATCCAGCAGGCGCTCTACCAGGACGCCGAGGCGTTCTTCGCCGGCATCGACAAGCTCGCTTCCGCCAAGTCGCTGAGCGAAGCCGCCCAGATCCAGTCGGACATGGTCCGTGCGCGTGGCGAACTGTTCGTCTCGCGGGCGAAGGCCACCACCGAGTATCTCGGCAAGCTCGTCACCGACGGTGCGAAGACCGCGCAGGACAACTTCGCCAAGGTCTACAGCAAGACCGCCTGATCGCGCTTGCACTGACCAACTGCCCTTTTCGAAGGCCCGCCATTTTGCGGGCCTTCTTTTTTGCCTCCTCGGACGTCATCCTGAGGTGCGAGCGGAGCGAGCCTCGAAGGATGG
The DNA here is from genome assembly GCF_056429065.1 of Bradyrhizobium sp. USDA3010. Classification (NCBI taxonomy): domain Bacteria; kingdom Pseudomonadati; phylum Pseudomonadota; class Alphaproteobacteria; order Hyphomicrobiales; family Nitrobacteraceae; genus Bradyrhizobium; species Bradyrhizobium sp. USDA3010. The sequence goes on along the minus strand of NZ_JBWJZD010000010.1, from coordinate 48,935 downwards.
GAGCGAGCGACCGTGCTTGTGGCCATCCTTCGAGGCGCGCGAAGTGCGCGCACCTCCAGCGACAACGGCAAAGCCGTTGCGCGGGGATGACGCCTGTACGTGTGGTATCCAGGTCAAACTAGCGTTCATTCGAAAGCCGTCATGACCCTTCCTGCCGCCCTCATCGCAACGCCCGTCGACGCCGAACGCGCGGCCGAGCTGCGGCGCGTGAAGTGGCTGGCGACCGGCGTGCTGACGGCAACCCTCGTCATCTTCATCACAGCGAAGGCGCTGCTGCCGGTGCATCCCGCCTTCGGCTTCATCGCGGCCTTTGCCGAGGCCGCGACCATCGGCGGGCTCGCCGACTGGTATGCCGTCGTCGCCCTGTTCAAGCGGCCGCTTGGGCTGCCGATCCCGCACACCGCGATCATCCAGAGCAATCAGGAGCGCATCGCCGAGAAGCTCGGCGAATTCATCGAGAACAATTTCCTGGAATCCGGGCCGGTCGAGGCCAAGCTGCGCGAGATCGATTTCGGCAGCTTCATCGCCGACTGGCTGCGCGACCGCAAGCGTTCCGAGGATCTCGCCCGCTTCGTGCTGCGGATGCTGCCCGAAGCGTTTGCGGCGACCGAGAGCTCGGGCTTGATGCAATTCATCGGCCGCCGCGTCACGACGCAGGTGCTCTCGATCGATCTTGCGCCGCTTGCGGCCGGCGCGCTGCGCGGCTTCGTGCAGGAGGGCAAGCATGGCGGCCTGCTCGACGACATCCTGCGGGTGCTGCACCAGACGCTGACGCAGCAGGAGACCATGGCCGTGATCCGCGACAAGGTCCGCGCGGAGATGCCGACGTTGTTGAGGCTCTATCGCGCCGACAAGTTCGTGGTGAACCGGATCATCGCCTCGGCCACGAAATTCTTCGAGGAGGTGCGCAACGATCCGCAACATCCGTTCCGCGGCGAGTTCGACCGCATGCTGCTGTCGTTCGTCGACCGGCTCGGCAGCGACAAGGCGTTCGCCGATCGCATCGATGGTCTCAAGCGCGATCTGATGGCGCGGCCGGAGCTGGCCAATCTCGGGCGCACGATCTGGGCCAACGTCAAGGATTTCATCGAGCGCAGCGCCTCGGGCGAGTCGCAGGTGCTGCAGCATCAGCTGGCGCGGATGTTCGTCGAGGCCGGCGACGCGCTGGACGGCGACGCCGAGCTGCGCGCCGAAATCAACCAGGGCCTGGTCGCGGTTCTGCGCACGGTCGTTGCCGAGCAGAAGAGCGGCGTCTCGACCTTCATCGCCGATCAGATGAAGAGCTGGGACATGGAGCAGCTGATATCCCTGATCGAGGTCAATGTCGGCAAGGACCTGCAATACATCCGCTTCAACGGCTCGCTGATCGGCGGGCTCGCCGGCTTGGCGCTCTACACGCTGGAATATGTGCTGCGGCTGCTGTGACCGATTGGGCACGGAGGTCACTTTAGTTGTGGCAAGTGTGACCTGGGCCGCTTGCACCAAAGTGATCGGTTCCCTAGCTTTTCAAGGTTGATTGTTGCGTTGCGGAACGATTCCGCCGGGTTTGCGTCAATCCTGTTGACCCATCCTGTTGATCCCATTGCCGGCCGCCGAGACATCGTGCCGGAAGAGGAGTTGAAATGTCCGTTGCTGCGCAGACGCTACGCCCGCCGTCCAGGACACTGATGTTTCTGGAAGGCCGCGCCATTCACGAGCTCGGTGCCTTTCTTGGTGCATTGCCGCTGTTGAGCCTCGCGCCGCGCGGCGATGGGCATCCGGTGCTGGTGTTGCCCGGGCTGATCGCCTCCGACATGTCGACGCGCCCGCTGCGCGACTTCCTCAAGAGCAAGGGCTACGCCGTCAGCGGCTGGCGCCAGGGCCGCAACCTTGGGCTTCGCGCCGGCGTGCAGGACGGGATGGTCGATCTGCTGCAGGAGATGAATGAGACCAGCGGCCGCACGGTCTCGGTGGTCGGCTGGAGCCTCGGCGGCCTCTATGCGCGCCAGCTCGCCAAGATGATGCCTGAGCGCGTGCGCCAGGTGATCACCCTCGGCAGCCCGTTCGCCGCGGGCCCGAAGGCGACCAACGCCTGGCGCGTCTACGAGATGGCCAGCGGGCGCCGTGCCGATGAAGAGGACCAGCGTTTCGGCGGCTCGCTCGCCAGCGCGCCGCCGGTGCCGACCACCGCGATCTTCAGCCGCACCGACGGCGTCTGCGCCTGGCAGGGCTGTCGCGAGCAGGCTTCGTCGATGACCGACAGCATCGAGGTCGAGAGCAGCCATTGCGGCATGGGCCATCATCCGGCCGTGGTCTACGCGGTGGCCGATCGCCTCGCGCAGAAGGAAGGCGAGTGGGCCCCGTTCGATCGCAGCGGCTGGCGCAGCTTCGTCTATCCGGATCCCAATCGCTGAGGCTCGGAAGTCTTTCTTCACCTCGCCCCGCTTGCGGGGAGAGGTCGGATCGCATCGCAGATGCGATCCGGGTGAGGGGGAGTCTCGACGCACTCACGTCTGTCCAATTTTTTGCGGGGCAGCCCCTCACCCCAACCCTCTCCCCGCAAGAGCGGGGCGAGGGAGCGGAGACACCGCACCCCGCATTGTCGTGAATCGATAAAACGCGCTATGCGTTGGGCATGCCACAGCCGCTTGCCCGCATCGTCGACCAGTTGAAGCGCGAGCCGTCACGCACCGGCTCGATCATCATCACCGTGTTCGGCGATTCCATCGTGCCGCGCGGCGGCTCGGTGTGGCTCGGCACGCTACTCGAATTCTTCAAGTCGCTCGACATCGACGGCAATGTGGTGCGCACGGCGATGTCGCGGCTCGCCGCCGACGGCTGGCTCGAGCGCAGCAAGGTCGGCCGCAACAGTTTTTATCGCTTGAATGCCAAGGGCCGGCAGACCTTCGACACCGCAACCCGGCACATCTACGATCCGCCGCCGTCGGACTGGACCGGCCGCTTCGAGCTGCTGTTGATCGGCAATGCCGAGGACCGCGACGCTGCGCGCGAGGCGTTGAAGAATGCCGGCTTCGGCAGCCCGCTGCCGGGCGTGTGGGTTGCGCCGTCGGGCGTGCCGATCCCCGATGAAGCATCGCGCGCGATCCGTCTCGAAGTATCGGCGGAAGACGACAGCGGGCGCAGGCTGCTCAGCGAGAGCTGGCCGCTCGATCGCACCGCGGACGCCTATCTGAAGTTCATGAAAACGTTCGAGCCGCTGCACGGCTGGATCGTCAGAGGCGAGAAGTTGAGCGACGCCGACGCCTTCACCGCGCGCATCCTACTGATCCATCATTACCGCCGGGTCGTGCTGCGCGATCCGCTGCTGCCATATCAGCTGTTGCCGACAGATTGGCCGGGAAGGGCAGCCCGCAAACTCTGCGGCGAGATCTATCGCGGGCTGCTTCCGCCGTCAGAACAATGGCTTGACGACCATGCAACCAATGAGGACGGGCCGCTGCCGAAGCCCAACGGGGCCGTGGCGCGCCGTTTCGAAGGCGTCTGAACATATTACAAAAACATATTGCATTTCGAAATTTGTGTTATATATTCCTGCCTAACAACACATCGGGAGGTCGGCCATGTATACGCAGGCGCTCAATTCATCCGACGGCGACGATCGCGGCGTCGAGGATGTCGCCCGTGCCAGTCAGTTCCAGGCCCGCATCGACGCCGATGAGCGCATCGAGCCGAACGACTGGATGCCCGCGGCCTACCGCAAGACGCTGACCCGGCAGATTTCCCAGCACGCCCATTCCGAAATCGTCGGCATGCTCCCCGAGGGCAACTGGATCACCCGCGCGCCGTCGCTGCGCCGCAAGGCCGCGCTGCTCGCCAAGGTGCAGGACGAATGCGGCCACGGCCTCTATCTCTACGCCGCTGCCGAGACGCTCGGCACCTCGCGCGAAGAGCTGGTCGACGCGATGCTCTCGGGCAAGGCGAAGTATTCCTCGATCTTCAATTATCCGACCCTGACCTGGGCCGACATCGGCACCATCGGCTGGCTGGTCGACGGCGCCGCGATCATGAACCAGATCCCGCTGTGCCGCTGCTCCTATGGCCCCTATGCGCGCGCGATGATCCGCGTCTGCAAGGAAGAGTCGTTCCACCAGCGCCAGGGCTTTGAGATCATGGTGACGCTGTGCCGCGGCACCGCGGAGCAGAAGGCGATGGCGCAGAACGCGCTCGATCGCTGGTGGTGGCCGGTGCTGATGATGTTCGGCCCGCCGGACCAGGTCAGCCAGCACAGCGACACTTCGACGAAGTGGAAGATCAAGCGCTTCTCCAATGACGAGCTGCGCCAGAAATTCATCGACGCCACCGTGCCGCAGGCCGAGTTCCTCGGGCTCACAATTCCCGATCCCGGCATGAAGCAGAACGAGAACGGCAACTGGGTGCACAGCCCGATCGACTGGGACGAGTTCAAGCAGGTGCTTGCCGGCAACGGCCCCTGCAACCGCGATCGCCTCGCCGCGCGCCGCAAGGCGCATGAGGAAGGCGCCTGGGTCCGCGAGGCCGCGATGGCCTATGCCGAGAAGCGCAAGAGCCGCCAGCTCGCGCAAGCCGCAGAATAAGGGAGCGCTAGAGATGGCCACGCCGAACGTTCCGCTCTGGGAAGTCTTCATCCGCAGCCGCAACGGCCTAGCGCACAAGCATGTCGGCTCGCTGCATGCGGCGGACTCGACGCTGGCGCTGCAGGCGGCGCGCGACATCTACACCCGCCGCGGCGAGGGCTTGTCGATCTGGGTGGTGCCCTCGAACGCGATCACCGCGTCCGACCCGTCCGAGAAGGGCATGATGTTCGAGCCGGCGGAATCCAAGATCTACCGTCACCCGACCTTCTACGACGTCCCCGACGAAGTCGGGCATATGTGACTTTCGCCCGTCATGGTGAGGAGGCGCGGCACGCGCCGTCTCGAACCATGACGCCCCGATCGTAACCGCGGCCATCCTTCGAGACGCCTGCTGCGCAGGCTCCTCAGGATGACGTCGAGCAAGTGGATGCAGGTGGAATAGGAACATGGCAGCCGCCAACATCGAAGTCTCCGAAACGCCGCTGGTGCTCTATGCGCTGCGCCACGCCGACGATGCGCTGATCCTCGGTCATCGGCTGTCCGAATGGTGCGGCCATGCGCCCGCGCTGGAAGAGGACATGGCGCTCGCCAATATGGGTCTCGACCTGCTCGGCCAGGCCCGCGAGCTCTACACCTATGCCGCCAAGGTCGAAGGCAGGGATAACGACGAAGACAAGTTCGCCTATCTGCGCGACGTCAGGCAGTACCGCAATCTGCTGCTGGTCGAGCAGCCGAACGGCGACTTCGCGCGCACCATGGTGCGGCAGTTCTTCTATGCGGCGTTCGCCGATCTCTACTGGCGCGCGATGATGGCGTCCTCCGACCCGACGTTTGCCGCGATCGCGGCGAAGTCGGAGAAGGAGAGCGCCTATCATTTGCGGCATTCGTCGGAATGGATCGTCCGTCTCGGCGACGGCACCGAGGAGAGCCACCGCCGCGCGCAGGATGCGATCGACGATCTCTGGGCCTATACCGGCGAGATGTTCGCGGTCGACGACAGCGAGCGAGGTCTGATCGAGGCCGGCATCGCGATCGATGCTGCGGCGCTCAAGCCGCGCTGGCTGAAGACCGTCACCGGCATCGTCAACGAGGCGACGCTGGCGCTGCCATCGGGCAACTGGATGCAGCGGGGCGGCCGCAGCGGCAGCCACAGCGAGCATCTCGGCCACCTGCTCAGCGAGCTGCAGTCGATGCAGCGGACCTTTCCGGGGGCAACATGGTGACGACTGCGCTCAGCGATGCCGATCTGCGCCGGCGCGCCTGGAGCGCGGCTGCGCAGGTGGTCGATCCCGAAATTCCGGTGCTGACCATCGCCGATCTCGGCGTGCTGCGCGATGTCGCGGTCCACGACGGCCATGTCGAGGTCGCGATCACGCCGACCTATTCCGGCTGTCCCGCGATGAACATGATCGCGCTCGAGATCGAGCTCGCGCTGGAACGCGAAGGCATTCATCGGCCCAAAGTCCGCACCGTGCTGTCGCCGGCCTGGACCACCGACTGGATGAGCGAGGACGGCCGCCGCAAGCTCAGGGAATATGGCATCGCGCCGCCGCTGCCGGGCTCCTCGCGCCGCGCGCTGTTCGGCGAGCAGGCGGTGGCGTGCCCGCAATGCGGGTCAGGCGATACCGAACTGCTGTCCGAGTTCGGCTCGACCTCCTGCAAGGCGCTGTGGCGTTGCAAGAGCTGCCGTGAACCCTTCGATTACTTCAAGTGTCATTGACCATGTCGACACCACGATTCCACCGTTTGTCCGTCAGCGATCTGCGCCGCGAGGCGTCGGACGCCATCTCGATGACCTTTGCGATCCCCGACGAGCTGCAGGGCGACTACCGCTTCACGCCGGGCCAGTATCTGACGCTGCGCACCACGATGGACGGCGAGGAAGTCCGCCGTTCCTACTCGATCTGCTCCGGCCCCGACGATGGCGAATTGCGCATCGCGGTGAAGAAGGTCGATGGCGGCGCCTTCTCGAACTGGGCCGCCGACGAGCTGAAGGCCGGCGACGAGCTCGACGTGATGACGCCGACCGGCCGTTTCGGCGTCGCCCATGCGCCCGGCGAGGCGCGGACCTACGTCGGCTTCGCCGCCGGCAGCGGCATCACGCCGATCCTCTCGATCATCAAGGGCGTGCTGGCGCGCGAGCCGGACAGCCGCTTCTTCCTGTTCTACGGCAACCGCTCGACCGAGGGCATGTTGTTCCGCGAGGCGCTGGAGGAGCTGAAGGACCGCTTCATGCAGCGGCTGTCGGTGTTCCACGTCATCTCGGGCGAGGAGCAGGACATCCCGATCCTGCACGGCCGGCTCGACGGCGAGAAGGTGCGGGTGCTGCTGCGCTCGCTGGTGCCTGCCTCGACCGTCGATCATGTCTTCGTCTGCGGCCCGGCCGCGATGAGCGAGACCATCGAGGCGACCTGCCGCGAAATCGGCATCGCCGCAGAGCGCATCCATGTCGAGCGCTTCGTGTCGGAATTCGGCGGCAAGCCGCGAGCGAAAGTCGTCGTTCCCGCCGGTGCGCCGCCGAAGGCGATCGTCGGCTTGATCATCGACGGCAAGCGCCGCGAGGTCCCGGTGGCCGATGGCGAGTCGATCCTCGATGCCGCGCTGCGCGCCGGCATGGACCTGCCGTTCGCCTGCAAGGGCGGCATGTGCTCGACCTGCCGCGCCAAGCTCGTCGAAGGCGAGGCGCCGATGGATCTGAACTATTCGCTCGAGCCATGGGAGCTGAAGGCAGGGTTCATCCTCACCTGCCAGGCCAAGCCGTGCTCCGGCAAGGTCGTGGTCGACTACGACCACGTCTAATTCTATTCGCGCGTTGACACCCCCGGTGTCGCGTCCAACACTGACACCAAGAAGCCCGTTGCAACGGGCCCGCACACAGGGAGTTCGATGTGAACGTGAAGGCCACGCTATCGCCCGAGGACATGACGCAGGAAGATTTGGCCCGCGCCTGCGCGGATGCGATGTGGAAGCAAGACGACGCCAGCAAGGGCCTCGGCATGGAGCTCATCGAGATCAAGCCGGGGCAGGCGGTGATGGCGATGACGGTGCTGCCGCACATGGTCAACGGCCAGCGCATCTGCCATGGCGGCTACATCTTCACGCTCGCCGATTCAGCCTTCGCCTTTGCCTGCAACAGCCGCAACGATCGCGCGGTGGCGGCGCAGGGCAACGTCACCTTCATCCGGCCCGGCAAGCTCGGCGACCGTCTGGTGGCGACCGCGCGCGAGATCTCGCGCAGCGGCCGCTCGGGAATCTACGACGTGCGCGTTACCGCCGGCGACGGCGTGATCGCCGAATTTCGTGGGCATTCGCGCGTGATACAAGGCAGCTGGCTGCCGGACACGGACATCAAGGCATAAGGCTTCAGGGGAAACGTCGATGGCAACGGCAAAGCTCAAGGTCAAGGACGGCGGTTATCACGCCGAGCTCGATGCGGCCGAACGCGCCTCGCGCGACGAGATCATGGCGCTGCAGACCAGGCGGCTGGCCTGGTCGCTCAAGCACGCCTATGACAATGTCGCGCACTACAAGAAGAGCTTCGACGCGGCGGGCGTGCACCCGTCCGATTTCAAGCAGCTTTCCGATCTCGCAAAATTTCCCTTCACGGTGAAGACCGATCTGCGCGACAATTATCCCTTCAACATGTTCGCGGTGCCGCGCGAGCAGCTGGTGCGCGTCCATGCTTCCTCCGGCACGACCGGCAAGCCGATCGTGGTCGGCTACACCAGGGCCGATATCGATACCTGGGCGGACGTGATGGCGCGCTCGATCCGCGCCGCCGGCGGCCGCACCGGCATGCTGATGCACAATGCCTATGGCTATGGCCTGTTCACCGGCGGCCTCGGCGCGCATTACGGCGCCGAGCGGCTCGGCTGCACGGTGATCCCGATCTCCGGCGGCATGACCGAGCGGCAGGTGCAGCTCATCAACGACTTCCGGCCCGACATCATCACGGTGACGCCGAGCTACATGCTGGCGATCCTCGACGAGTTCAAGCGGCAAGGGCTCGACCCGCGCAAATCGTCGCTGAAGTTCGGCATCTTCGGCGCCGAGCCCTGGACCAACGCGATGCGCGTCGAGATCGAGCAGGCCTTCGACATGGACGCCACCGACATCTATGGCCTGTCGGAGGTGATCGGCCCCGGTGTCGCGCAGGAATGCGTGGAGACCAAGGACGGCCTGCACATCTGGGAGGATCACTTCTATCCTGAAGTGATCGATCCGCTGACCGGCAAGGTGCTGCCCGACGGCGAGAAGGGCGAACTGGTGTTCACCTCGCTGACCAAGGAAGCCTTCCCGATCATCCGCTACCGCACTCGCGACCTGACGCGGCTGTTGCCCGGCACGGCGCGGCCCGGCATGCGGCGGATGGAGAAGGTGACCGGCCGCTCCGACGACATGATCATCCTGCGCGGCGTCAACGTGTTCCCGACCCAGATCGAGGAAGCGCTGCTGGCGACCGACTGGTGCGGCGGCCATTTCGTCATCGAGCTGACCCGCGAGGGCCGCATGGACGAGATGACGGTGCTCGCCGAAGCCCGGCCCGAGAGCTGGGACGGCGAGGGGCTGACCGCGCACGCCGAGAAAGTCTCCGCCTTCATCAAGAACACGATCGGCATCTCGACCCGCGTCCGCGTCGTCGCGCCCGAGACGTTGGAACGTTCGCTCGGCAAGGCGAAACGTGTTTACGACAAGCGGCCGAAAGAATAGCCTCTCGCCCGCAATGCTGGAGGGCGCGGGGTTTCCATGGCCGATACCAACGAAGCAACCGCTGCGAAAATCGTGGCTGATATCCGCGACGGGAAGGTGACGGCGGTCAGCGTCGTCGAGGCGGCGCTCGATCGCGCGGAGCGGCTCAAGCACCTCAACGCCTTCATCGTGCTGAACCGCGACGGCGCGCTGGCGGCGGCGCGCCAGGTCGATGCCGGCACGCGCACCGGCGTGCTGGCCGGGCTTCCGATCGTCGTGAAGGACAACATCAACACGTCAGACCTGCCGACATCGGGCGGCACTCCGGCGCTGCAACACGCGCGGCCTGCGCGCAATGCGCCGTCGCTGCAGAAGCTGCTCGATGCCGGTGCTGTGGTCATCGGCAAGACCAATCTGCACGAACTCGCCTTCGGCATCACCAGCACCAATCTTGCGCCGTTCGCGGGACCGGTGCGGAATCCCTACGACACCAACAGGATCCCGGGCGGCTCGTCGGGCGGAACTTCGGCGGCGATCGCCGCGCGTATCGCCACCTGCGGCCTCGGATCGGACACCGGCGGCTCGACCCGCGTGCCCGCGGCGCTGACCGGGACCGTGGGCCTGCGGCCTTCGGTCGGCAATGGCGGCGCCGAGCGGCGCTATCACGACGACAACCAGGTGGTTCCGATCAGCCACACCCGCGACACGGTTGGCCCGATGGGACGCACGGTCGCCGATGTCGCGCTGCTCGATGCCGTCATCACCGGCACGCCGCCGGCGTCAGCGATTCCGCTGCGCGGCGTGCGTCTCGGCATTCCCGGCTGTTTCTGGAGCGGCCTCGATCGCGATGTCGAGACTGTCGCCCGCGCGGCCTGCGCGCGACTCACGGCTGATGGCGCGGTGCTGGTCGATGTCGATATGCCCGGCCTGTTCGAGCAGAACGACAAGGTGTCGTTCGTGGTCGCGCTGCATGAACCGATCGCCGATATCCCGGCCTGGCTCGCCGCCTCCGGAATTGAAGGGATCACGCTGTCCGATATCGCGGCCGGCGTCGCCAGTCCCGACGTGGTCGGGGCTTTCGGTGCCATCACGGCGGACGCCTTCGGTGCCGCCTATGATGATGCGATCAAGGTGCAGCGGCCGGCGTTGCAGGCGATCTATGCGGCGTATCTCAGGGACAACAAACTGGACGCCATCCTGTTTCCGACCACGATCGCGCCTGCGCCTGTCATCGACGAGAAGACCGGGTCCGGCGAGATGTCGGTCAATGGCGGCGAGCCGGTGCCGACCTTCGGCACCATGATCCGCAACACCGATCCCGGCAGCAATGCCGGCCTTCCCGGGCTGTCGCTCTATGCCGGCATGACGCCCGATGGCCTGCCGGTCGGGCTCGAACTCGACGGTCCGGTCGGCAGCGATGCCGGATTGCTCGGGCTTGGTCTGTCGATCGAAGCGCTTCTGGGAACGGCCCCACCGCCGCAGCTCTGAGTAGAGCGTTTCAAGCGAAGTGGCTACCGGTTCGCGTGAAGAAAACGCGTCGAAACAAGAATCCAGAGCCCCGTTCCGATCCGATCGGAACGGGGCTCTAGGCCTCCCTCAACAAGCCCCTTGAATTGATCGGCCAGTCGACTAGTCATGGCCTGAGGCCGCCTGGCCGCCACGATCCGCGCGCCTCGCGGCGCGCTTTTCGCTTCGCCCGCAGTGACGAAGGCAATTGAAGGATTGTCATGGACCCCGCCACGATCGTCATCCTCGCCGCCCTGATCATCGGCCTGATCTATGGCTCGGTCGGGCTCGTCAGCGGCTTCTGCATGATGAGCGGCCTGCGCGGCTGGTGGGCGGACGGCGACGGCCGGCTGGCGCGCACCTACGCGCTGGCGATGGGAATTGCGATCGCGGCCTCGCAGCTTCTGGCGGCCGCCGGCCTCGTCGATCTCGGCAAGTCGATCTATCTGCAACCGTCGTTCTCGGCGCCGGTGATGTTCCTCGGCGGGCTGTTGTTCGGCTACGGCATGGTGCTGTCGAATGGCTGCGGCTCGCGGGCGCTGGTGCTGCTCGGGCGCGGCAATCTCCGTTCCTTCGTGGTCGTGATCGTGCTCGGCATCTTTGCCGAGATGACGCTGAAGGGCCTGATCGCGCCCATGCGGATCGCGATGGTGCAGGCCTCGCAGGCCACGGTATCAGCCAATTCGGCGCCGGCGCTATTGGCAAGCATCGGCCTCGGCGCGGTGCCGGCGCGGATGGTGGCGGCCTCCGTGCTGTCAGCCGTCCTGATCATTTTCGCCTTCGCCCATGCGCCGTTCCGCAGGTCGCCCGGCCAGATCGCGGCCGGCCTGATCGTCGGCCTGCTGGTGGCGGGCGGCTGGTACGCGACCGGTTATCTCGGCGCCGATGATTTCAATCCGGTACCGGTGACGTCGCTCACCTTCATCGCGCCGATCGCCGACGCCCTGCAATATGTCATGCTGTCGACCGGCTCGACGCTCAATTTCGGCATCGTCACCGTGTTCGGCGTGTTTGCCGGCAGCCTGGTCACGGCGATCGCCACCGGGCGCTTCCAGCTCGAAGGCTATCGCTCGCCGCAGCACATGCTGCGCTCGGCAGGCGGCGCCGCGCTGATGGGCGCGGGCGGCGTGATGGCATTCGGCTGCTCGGTCGGGCAGGGGCTGACCGGCTTGTCGACGCTGTCGCTGTCGTCCTTCATCGCAATCGCCGGCATCATGCTCGGGACCGGCGCCGGCCTGCGCGGCGCCTTGCGGGTCAAGCCGCTGGCAACGGCTTGATTCTCTTTTTGAGCGCCGTTTGCAACGAGCATGAGATCAATCAGCTTAACGGGATGTTCTAGATCGGCAGGCTCTCGCGGCCGGGCGCGAGCGGCCGATCAAGCCGGTTGAAATGATGGCACGGAGATAGTGTGGTGGATTGTGCCTTCGGCCATCTACACGAAAAACGACTCATTCACCGAGGAGCTTGAAAAAGCCCTTTGAGAAGGAATGAAGCGGTTCGGAACGGCGTTCGAGTTTGGCGCGAAGAACGGCGCCCTCCCAACCGATCCAGAAGAACTCGGCAAGCCAGTCGCAATCTTGGTTGGAAGAGATTGCACCGGTAGCCTGGGCAGCTCTCAAGCACTTGGCAGTGCGCTGCTGCCAGTCGATGAACACATCGAACAGCTGCTGGCGAAATGATTGTGGAAGTACGCTCATCTCCTGCCCAAGATTGCCCACCAAACAGCCTCGCGCATAACGGAAGCGCTTCATGGCGGATGTAGCATCGTCGGCAAAACCTCTGAGCCTTTCGAGCGGGGGATGCTGCTCGTTCAGGAAGAAGGTGTCGAGCTTCCGCGAAAAGTAGCCAGCGTAGCTGTCGATCAGCTCCGCTCCAAATGCCTCTTTGCTCGGAAAGTAGTGGTAGAACGACCCCTTTGGCACGTCGACGCTCCGCAAGACTTCCTCGATCCCCGTCGCGGAATAGCCCTTCTCCGTCAGCATAACGACACCTGCACGGACCAGCGCGTCACGGGTCGCGCTGGTGCCGGCAAGTTCCTTAGCAGGTCGCCCGCGACGGCGGCGAGGCAGCGTCTTGCTCATGCAGATCGTAATAGACCGATCGTCTAGGAGAAAGCAAACTGCCCGTGATGCGGCGTTCTGCAAGTGACGGAGCCGCTCTCACTCCATCCACTAGTTCAGTGGCAGGCCTAGCTCCGGCTTGGCTCGCTCAACGTGGCTCGGCATTCGTTGGTGCGGGCGCGAACAGGTTAGTCGACGCGGCTTCCTGAACGATCACTGCCGCGTCTTCCGGCAGCAGAAACCCACGCGCCAGCAGATCCTGGGCGGCGATCCGGATCCGGTTCACGTAATCGTCGCGGCCGTGATAGCGCTCTTCGATCGACGGGCGGGCGTCACCGATACGCTCTCGTTCCGCTTTCGTCGCTGCGAATGGCGAGAAGGACCCGATCAGCATGCAGGTGAATGTCTGCGGTTGGTTCTGGGCGCCATTGGTGCCGGTCGGCACCGCGACATCCGGCAGCCGCACGCCGCCGAGCGCATTGCCGTCCTGATCGCGTTTCGGCACTTGTATCACTGCAGCGGAAAGCCGAGTCGGGGCGCGCAGCGCAGGTGGCTCGCCGCCCGCGGCTTCAAGCGACATCAGTTCGCTGGCGGGCGGCTCGGTGCCGCGGCTTACCCAGGCATCAAGGTGCAGCAGGAGGGCCCGCGACAGCGGCGACCAATCGAGGCGCCCCGGCGTCAGTGTGCAGGCCGGTGCCTTGGGGGCGGGTACATGCGGGCCTCCCGCGATGTCGTACATCCGCACATTGGCGGGCAGTGGCTGATCCGCGGTTCCGGACGCGCCCGTGCGGCCAAGCGAAGCGCGCAGCGAATAGTAGTCCGTGGTGGAGTTCACGAGTATCATCCTCGGAGGCACCTCGCCGCGCGCCTCGACCTTGGCCGTGATCTCCCCGATCGTGAGCGGTCCGTCATTCACGCCGGGAAAATCCGGGTTGTCGAATGCGGGAGCCCCCTCGGCGCTCGACATTGGTCCAAGGCCCGTCTGCAGGATCGGAAGAAGGCCAGCGGCCGAGACGAACACATGCATTCCGTCGAAGACGCGCCGGTTGCCCATCATGTTGAAGCCATTCAGGAGAAAGGTCTTCAGGAATCGTCCATCCTGGGACCTGCCGCTCGCGAGCACGCGGTTGATCGCTCCCTTGAGCGGGTTGGGCGTTCCACCCTTGTCAGAAGCTGCATGCGCGAAGAAATCCGCGGCATCGCGGACGATCGCAAAGCCCACTCCCTCGACGAAGCGCGTCTTGCCATCGGCGTCAGTGAACGAAGGCAGGTCCGCACCCTGTCCAAGCTCCCAAAAAACCTCCGCAACCGCGAAACCATGGTCCTGAAGAAAGCCGGTGCCCTGCTCCAGCGTTCCCGGGAGAAACCGCACGTCGCGTGGCGAGTTGTAGATCGCCTCGGCCCAGACTTGCCCGCGGTTGGGTACGTCCACCAGCAACGCGCCGTTTTCCCCGCGCGGAGCCGCCGGCATCATGAGAATGATCTTCGCCGCGTAGTCGACGCGCCCGCGTTCATTGCGCGGCGCCTTGTCGATCCCAGGGATGGCCTCTTGCGGCGATAGGTCGCCGCGGATCTTGCCCTGCCAGATCACATAGTCGCCGGCGCGAAATGTGCCGTAAGGCTGCTTCGACGTGAACTCGATCCGGGTAACTTCTGCGCTCACTGGCCGCGCCGTCGAGATCAGGCTGAACAAGCAATACAAGAACAACACAATTCGCCCGTTTCGACGGTGCGGCATGCGAATTCTCCGGAGATAGCGGCTGGTTTCGAGCATTTTTTGATCACGACAGGCCGCATCAGAACGGACATGATGGACCGGCAACTTTTTCACCGGTCCATTGCCTATCGCGAAAGCCTTCTCACTCCATCCAATAGTCGATGTCCGTCTGATTGGCATTGATGCCTGCCTTCGGCTCGGACGGGCCATGACTGCTGATGATGCCACGCATTCTGGCGAGGCTACCCGTGCCACCGGTAATGACGCCCGATGTCATGTTCGTAAGCTTCCCATCTCCACTGCTTTGAGCGACCAGAGATGTCCTGACAAAAAACTGCTCCCCGTTCTCCAGTATCCAAACGTTGTAGATGAGAGCCGGACCATTGTTGTCGATGTAGTCCGACATGCCGCGTGTCCACTGCTCCTTCAACCTCGATCCGTTGATGAGGGGGGCATCGTCACCATAGGTCCGCCGAATTTCGAAGAGCCGAGCTTGATGTCCCGGAATGTCGCCAACGTCGATGACGTGTTGTTGGGTGTATATCGTCTGAGTTGCCGGCGTATCATAGCTGATGTGGTGCTTTTGCTGCGCAATGGCCACCGGCACGGTTAGAGGCACGGCGAGAGCGATCGTCATTCCAAGCGCGATATTGCGAAACATGCGTGACCTCTCATGCTGGAAATCCACCAACCGTGAAGTGTGGGCGGACGTTGTTTGTTGAAGGTCACCGCTCCGTAGCGACCGAGCCCCAACCAAAGCTGATTTCACCGCGCTTTTCCCAGGTGCCATAAATTAGACCGATCGTCTAGAATTCGGCTTGGCTGCAGGCGATTTCGCCCATCAATCTTTTTTGACAGCGCTTTGTCGGATAAGGCTTCTGCCCGCTAAGCCGGTCATTGCGGTGCCCGACGCGGAGGTCAGCTACCGGGCCAGGAAGGGACATAATCAATTGGTGGGCGTACCCTTGCAGTTTAACAGCTCGCGGTAGGGCTCCTCACCCGATTTGCTGCGCAATCGACCTCTCGCCGTCGGGGAGCGGTGGACCGAATGCGCGGTCAACCACTTCAGCGTAACTTCATCATGCCCTAGGCGCGCGACGGCGCGTCCGCAAGCGAGCTCAGCGCAATCCCGCCGACGATCAGCGCCGCGGCAATCGCCAGCGATAGATCGATCGGCTCGCCGAGCAGCAGCGCTGCGGTCACGATGCCGACGATCGGCGTCGCGGTGGTGCCGAGCGAAGTCGTCAGCGCCGGCAGGCTCTTGTTGACCATCGACATCGCCCAATAGGCCAGCGCCGTGCCGATGAAGCCGGAGTAGAGGAACAGCAGCACGAGGTGCGGCGACCATGTCACCGTGGGCACGCCCTCGGTGACCAGCGCCGTCGTGGTCAGCACCACCGTCGCAACCAGCACCTGCCACAGCAACAGCTGCAGCGGCGTCGCGATCCAGCGGTGTGAGCGGATATAGATGATGTTCGCGGCCCAGCAAATCGCGGCGATGATGATCATGCCGGCGCCGGCGATGACATGCAGATTGCTCCAGTCGAGCGATGCCGGGTTGAGGATCACGCAGAGTCCGGCGAGTCCCAACGCGACGCCGACGAGCTTCAGCGCGCCGAGCCGTTCGGTGCGCGCCGCGCCCGCGGCCAGCGCGACCCACAGCGGCGTGGTGTAGCCGAGCACGACGCCCTTGCTGGCCGGCAGATAGCGCAGGCCGGCGGCGACCAGGGTCGAGAAGAACGTCATGTGCAAGAGCGCGACGCTGAGCACGACCGGGACATCGGCGATCCGCGGAATGATCAAATTGCCGCTGGCGCGCAGGATCACCAGCAGGGCGACCAGGGCGACCCAGCTGCGGATCGACGCGGTCCACAGCGGCGGCACCGCCTCGACCAGCGATTTCGTCACCGACCAGTTGATGCCCCAGGCCAGCACCACGACGATGAACAAGGCGGCGGCTTTGGCAGGGGAGAGCGATGAGTTCACGGGCGGCATCCTTGCAGGCGATACCGCTTGTGAATAGGATCGCGCTGGCTCTCTCGAAAGAGCCAGATTTGACAGATCAAAGGAGCCAGATTGATCCTCGCCGAATTGCTCGCGCTGAAGCGTACCGATGATGCCGGGCTGACCGCGCAGCTGACGCAGCAGCTGCGTGGGCTGATGGCGAGCGGCCGGATCAGGAGCGGGGCCGTGCTGCCGTCGAGCCGCACGCTTGCGGCCGAGCTCGACGTGTCGCGCAACACGGTGACGCATGCCTACGAGCAGCTCGCGGCCGAGGGGTATCTGCGCGTCGCCGCGCGGCGGCGGCCGGTGGCCACGGACGATATCGAGGCGCGCTTCGCCAGGGCGGTGCCGGCGCCACGGCGCGATGCCGCCCGCAAGCCGCAGCTGTCGCCCTGGGCCTTGCAGCTCTCCGACACGGATTGGCCGCTGTCCTACCAGGCCGATTTCCGGCCGCTGCGTCCCGGACTAGCGGATGCGCGCGAATTTCCGCACGAGATCTGGGCACGCTGCCTGCGCCGCAGCGCGCTGCGCCGCCGCTTCAACGACCAGACCGTGATCAACCGGCCGAGCCTGCGCGAAGCCTTGCGCGACTACCTCGAAATCAGCCGCGGCGTGCGCGCCGAGGCCGATCAGATCCTGATCCTGCCGACGGCGCAGGCGGCGCTGACGCTGATCGCCGCGACCACCGTCGTGGCCGGCGACTCGGTATGGACCGAGGATCCCGGCTATCCCGGCGCGGCGGCGGCGTTTCGCGCGGCCGGAGCGGCCGTCGTCGGCGTCAGGCTCGATCAATGGGGCATGATGCGGACGCGCGAGGCGCGCGCTCCGAAGCTGATCTTCACCACGCCGTCGCATCAGCATCCGACCGGACGGGTGATGCCGGTTGCGCGTCGCACCGAGTTGTTGGCGGCGGCCGAGCCCGGCAAGACCTGGATCGTCGAGGACGATTACGACGGCGAGTTTCACTATGACAGCCGCCCGATGCCGGCCCTCCAGGGGCTCGATCGCGAGGGACGCGTGCTTTATCTCGGCACCTTCGCCAAGGCGATGACCGCCGATATCCGCATCGGCTATCTGGTGGTGCCGCCGTCATTGGCTCGAACGATGGAGATCGCGCAGCGCCATCTCGGGCTGATCGCCTCCGTGCACGTCCAGGAGGCGCTGGCCGGCTTCACGGCGGACGGGCATTTCCTGGCGCATGTCCGGCGGATGCGGCGGATCTATCGCGCGCGCCGCGACCACCTCGCAGCGGCGCTGGCACGGCAGCTCGAGCCGGTGCTCGCGGCCGAAGTCCCGCCGGGCGGCATGCAGCTGATCGCGCGCTTCAGGGATGGCGCCGCGGACCAGAGCGCCGTGACGCGGCTGGTCGCAGCCGGCGTCGCGGTGCGCGCGCTGTCGAGCCTCGCACTGGAGCGGCCGCACGACCACGGCCTGCTGCTCGGCTTCGCGGCCTGGCGCGAGAACGAGATCGGCGCCGCCGTCCGCATCATGGCGAACTGCCTGACCGGCAAGCGCCCGGCGCGTAGGTAGAAGGGCGTTGGCGCGATTTCGGAATAATAGAAGAATATCCCTGAGTTGCCCGACGTGTCAAGTGCCTTGTCGAACGCCGGCGGCCGCCGGCACCTTTGCATGGGGTTGTTTTCGATATTTTTCAGCGCGCCCCTGCGACGGCCCGCAAGCGGGAGGGGGATGCAGCCGCCATGCCGCCACGGCTCGACCCGTCTCGCTGCGTCGAGAGCTCAATCCGCCGCCTTGGTGACGATCCGGACCTCCGACGTCAGCGTCTTGTGCACCGGGCACTTGTCGGCGATCTCCATCAGCCGCTTGCGCTGATCGGCGTCGAGGTCGCCCTCGATCCTGATCACGCGGTCGATCTGGTCCAGCATGCCGTCGCGCGTCTCGCACTCCTCGCAATCCTTCGCATAAATCTTGTTGTGCTGGAGCGTTACGGTGATGCGATCGACCGGCAGCGACTTGCGGTCGGCATACATCCGCATCGTCATCGAGGTGCAGGCGCCGAGACCGGTGAGCAGGAAATCGTAAGGTCCGGGGCCGGCGTCGTCGCCGCCAACGCTGACTGGTTCGTCGGCGATCAACCGGTGCGGACCGGTGGTGACGATCTGCTGGAACTTGCCGTTTCGAGTCTCCTGCACCACGACGTTGCGCGGCGCGCTGCCGGTGTCGGTCACAGGCCGCGGCGCGAGGTCGACGTAGCGCTCGGCCCAGGCGCCGATCACGTCGGCGACATAGGCGGCATCCTGCTTGCCGCTCAGGAGGTGATCCGCGCCGGCAAGCGAGACGAAGCTCTTCGGGTGCTTGGCCGCAATGAAGATATTGGTGGCGTTGTCGATGCCGACAGTGTCGTCGGTCGGCGAGTGCATGACCAGCAGCGCCTTGTGCAGCTGCTTTACCTGCGCCATCAGGTTCTGCTCGGCGACGTCGTCGAGGAATTCGCGCTTGATACGGAACGGGCGGCCGGCGAGCGACACTTCGCCTTCACCCTGTGCGCGGATGTCCTCGATCCTGTCCCTGAAGAAGTGCGTGACATGGACGGGATCGGACGGCGCGGCGATGGTGACGACCGCCTTCGCCTCGGGAATCCGGCCAGCGGCCGCGAGGATCGCGGCGCCGCCCAGGCTGTGGCCGATCAGGATCGCGGGTGCCTTGCGGGTCTCGCGCAGATGGTCGGCGGCGCGGACGAGATCGGCGACGTTCGACGAGAACGTCGAATTGGCGAAATCGCCCTCGCTGGAGCCGAGGCCGGTGAAGTCGAACCGCAGCGTGGCGATGCCTTTGGCGGCGAGCGCGACCGCGATGCGCTTGGCCGCCAGCACGTCCTTGCCGCAGGTGAAGCAGTGCGCGAATAGCGCATAGGCCTTGATCGGGCCGTCCGGCGTATCAAGCGCGGCGGCAAGCTGATGGCCGCCCACACCGGTGAATTGAAAGCGTTCATGCGGCATCTTTTGCTCCGGATGGTTCTAAACCTCTCCCATAGGGAGAGGTCGAATTTCGAGCATAGCGAGAAATTCGGGTGAGGGGTTACGCTCCATCTAGGGACCGCGACCCCTCACCCGGCGCTTCGCGCCGACCTCTCCCGATGGGAGAGGTGAGGAAAGTCAGTCGCCAGAATAGCGCTGTTCGGCCCAGGGATCACCGCGATTGTGATAACCGCGCACCTCCCAGAAGCCGGGCGCATCCGCAGGTAAAAATTCGATGCGCTGCAGCCACTTCGCGCTTTTCCAGAAATACAGATGCGGCACCACCAGCCGCACCGGGCCGCCATGCTCCTGCTCCAGCGGCTTGCCCGACCAGCTATGGGCGAGCAGCGCGTCCTCGGCGGCAAAATCCTCGAGCGCCAGGTTTGTCGTATAGCCGTCATACGAATGCAGCGCGACGAATCGCGCGTCCTCGCGCGGCTGGCAGGCGGCGAGCAGGTCGCGGATCGCAAGCCCCTCCCACTGATTGTCGTAGCGCGACCAGGTGGTGACGCAGTGGATGTCGGAGACGAATTGGGTCTGCGGCTGCGCCATGAATTGCGACCAGTCCCAGTAGATGGTCTGCTCGACCGCGCCGTGGACGTCGAGCCGCCAGCGCTCCCGCGTCACGTTCGGCAGCAGCCCGAGATCGAGCACCGGCCAGTCCGCCGTCAGATGCTGGCCCGGCGGCAGGCGCTGCTCTTCCGGCCGGGTGATCTTGCCGGTGAGGAATTTGCCCTCGCGCGCCCAGCGCTGCTTGCTGCGCGTCAGCTTGCTCTCGGGTGGCTCGGCGTCGTCGGTCATCGGCGTTGTGCCATCATTCGTGGCGATGCATTGCGGAGTCGTGCTTGGTGTCGCGCATGGTCGAATAGATCAGGAGCGACAGGAAGATCATGCCACTGAGATAATAGTAGAACCAGTCCTCGTGCCCGATGCTCTTGAAATAGAGCGCGACCGCAGGCGCGGTGCCGCCGAAGACCGACACCGTGATGGCGTAGGGCAGGCCGACGCCGAGCGCACGGACATTGGTAGGGAACAGCTCGGCCTTCACGATCGCATTGATCGAGGTGTAGCCGGCGACGAAGATCCAGGCGCCGCAGATCAGGAGGAAGGCGATGAAGGGCGACTTGGTCTCCTTCAGGGCGGTCAGGATCGGGATCGTCGCGAGCGTGCCGACGACGCCGAAGAAGATCAACAGCGGCTTGCGGCCGATGCGGTCGGACAGCGCGCCATAGATCGGCTGCAGGAAGGTCGCGAAGATCAGCGAGCCGAAGATCACGAAGGTGGTCTGGTCCTCGGTGAGGCCGACCGACAGCTTCACGAAGGTCTGCATGTAGGTGGTGAAGGTGTAGAACGCAGCGGTGCCGCCGGCGGTGAGACCAACCACCAGCAGCAATTCGCGCGGATAGTTCAGGAGGCCGACGATCGAGCCGGTCGGCTTGGAGACCTTCTTGGCCTCCTCGAACGCCTCGGTCTCGTGCAGGCCGCGCCGCATCACCGCCGCGAAGATCGCGAGCATGGCGCCGATCACGAACGGAATCCGCCAGCCCCAGGCTTTCAGCTCGTCCGGGGTCAGGAACACCTTCTGCAGCAGCAAGAGCACGATGATCGCGGTGAGCTGGCCGCCGATCAGCGTCACGTACTGGAAGCTCGAATAGAAGCCGCGATGCTTGGGATCGGCGACCTCGCTGAGATAGGTGGCGCTGGCGCCGTATTCGCCGCCGAGGCTCAGGCCCTCGATGATGCGGGCGAGTGCCAGGATCGCAGGTGCGGCAATGCCGATGGTGGCATAGGTCGGCGTCACCGCGATGATCAGCGAGCCGAAGCACATGCACACCACGGACAGCGTCAGCGACAGCCGTCGGCCATAGCGGTCGGCGATGTAGCCGAACAGCCAGCCGCCCAGCGGGCGCATCAGGAAGGTCGCGGCAAACAGCACGGCCGCATTGAGCTGCTGCACCACCGGATCGCTGTGCGGGAAGAACGCCGGCGCGAAATACAGCGCGAACGCGGTGTAGGCGTAGAAATCGTACCACTCGACGAGATTGCCGACCGAGCCGATGAAGATCGCCTTGACCCGCCGCTCGACGTCATGGATGTCGAGATGGTCGCTCGCGGATTGAGCGGTTTGTTCGGACATTGGCAGGCCTCCCCGGATTTTCTGGCGCGATTCCGGGGCAACCTATCTCATTTGCGTGGTGCGGTGTAACTGCTGTGCTGTTGCTTTAGGCGTTCTTGCCGAACAGAACGGGCAGTTGACGCGGGCCGCGCACCGTGCCTTCCGACCAGGTGACCTTGCCGGCCGGGTCGAGGCGGAAATCCGGAATCCGCTTCAGCCATTCCTCGATCGCCACCTGCATCTCCATCCGCGCCAGGTTGGAACCGACGCAGCGATGGATGCCGAGGCCGAACGCCGCGTGGCGGTTCTCCTTGCGGTCGATCACCACCTTGTCCGCATCGGGGAACATCGCGGGGTCGCGGTTGGCCGCGGGGAACGACAGCAGCACCATGTTGCCGGCCTTGACCGGGCAGCCGGAGATCGTGGTCTCCTTCATCACCTCGCGCGCCATCGTCACCGGCGAATAGGCGCGCAGGAATTCCTCGATCGCGGTCGGGATCAGCGCCGGCTCCGCGACCAGCCGCTCGCGATCGGCGGGCGTCTTGGCGAGGTGCCAGAGCGAGGAGCCGATCGCGCTCCAGGTGGTATCGATGCCGGCGATCAGGAGCAGCCGCAGCGAGCCGAGCACATGCTCGTCGGTCAGCGGCTGGCCGCCGGGGCCCTTGGCCCGCAAGAGCTGCGAGATCAGATCGTCGCCCGGCTCAAGCTTGCGCTGCTCGAGATGGGCCATGAAGTAGCCGGTCATCTCGCGCACGCCGTTCATCAGCTCGTCTTCGTTCCTGATGCCGAGCTCGAGGATCTGGTGGATCCACTTGATGAAGAGGTCGCCGTCCTTCTCGGGGATTCCCAGCATGTGCGCGATGGCGCGCACCGGGATGTGCTTGGTGTAGCGCGCCGCGGCGTCGCAACGGCCGTCGGCGATGAATTCGTCGATCAGCTCGTTGCAGATCGCGCGTACCCGCGGCTCCAGCCGCTTCATCGCGTCCGGCGTGAAGGGCGGCAGCAGCACCTGCTTGGCGGGCTTGTGCTCCGGCGGATCGGAGGTGATCGGCGGCGCGCGGGCGGAGATCTCGGGCCGCACGTCGCGCACGATGACGCGGCGCGAAGAGAAGTGCTCGGTGTCGTAGGCGATCTCCTTCACCGCCTGATAGGTGGTCGGCATGTAGCAGCCGAGGAAGCGCTCGGTGTGCACGACCGGCGAGGCGGTGCGCAGCGTCTCCCAGATCGGGAACGGGTCGTCGGTCCAGACCGGATCGGTATGGTCGAAATCATGGACCCAGTCGGTGACCGGGGGATGTTCGGGTAGATAGGTTGCGGACGGGGAATCGGACATCGGCTCGTTTCCTTCTCGTTCGATCAAAACGCTGGTCGGCTCAACGGGAGGCACCCGGCCATCCCTGCTGGCCGCTATTCCTCGGTGACTTCGATCGCGATTTCCGGGCAGTTGGTCTGCGCGAGCCAGGCCTTGTCCTCGAGCCCGGCCGGAACGGTCCCGTCGCCGACTTCATGGGCGTTGCCGTATTCGTCGAGCTCGAACAATTCGGGGGCGAGCGATTTGCAGCGGGCGTGACCCTGGCACTTGTCCTGGTCGACGCGGATTTTGAGCTTGGACATGCAAGCACTCTCCCTCGGCTCTGGCGCACAGGTAGGGCGCGCCGGGTTCCTCATTTTAATTTATGCAAGTTCCAGCTTGCTTGGGCGGCCGGCCTCTTAACCGGATCACCAAGTTATAGCATATTACATTATCGTCGTGCTTGCGCGTCAAGCGAAAATTCAGCGATCATTGCCGCAATGGGACAAATCGTTCGTAAGCCGTTGAAAACCTACCACCATGGCGACCTCCGCGAAGCCCTGATTCAGGCGGCGTTACGCGAGGTCGAGCTCGGTGGCCCCGAAGCGATCAGCATCAAGGCGCTGGCCAGGCAGCTCGGCGTCTCGCAGCCGGCGCCGTACCGGCATTTCGCCGACCGCGAGGCGTTGCTTGAGGCGGTGACCGCGGAAGCGTTCCGGCAGTTCAACGTGATCATGCGCGAGGCGATCGAGCAGCCCGGCAAGGGCTCGAAACTGTCGCGCTTTGCCCAGGCTGCGCTGGCTTTCGGGCTCGAGCGCCACGGCATCTACCGGTTGATGTTCGCGTCCAGAACCATGGCCTGCGCGCCCGTCGGCAGCGAGCTGCACGTCGCGGCGATGGAAACGCTGGCGCTGTTGATCGAGTCGTTCGAGGCGCCGGCCGTCGGGCTGTTGCGCGAACGGCAGGCGCTGAAGATCTGGGCCGGGTTGCACGGCATCGTGATGCTCGCCGAGCAGGGCCTGCTCACCGGCGAGGTCGGCCA
The DNA here is from genome assembly GCF_056429065.1 of Bradyrhizobium sp. USDA3010. NCBI lineage: Bacteria > Pseudomonadati > Pseudomonadota > Alphaproteobacteria > Hyphomicrobiales > Nitrobacteraceae > Bradyrhizobium > Bradyrhizobium sp. USDA3010. The sequence goes on along the minus strand of NZ_JBWJZD010000010.1, from coordinate 24,979 downwards.
GATCAGCCGCGAGGAACTGATGGACGAGATCGTCGAGCAGACCAAGCTCGCACTCACCGTCGCGCTGCATGCGACGGAAGAGAAGACGTAGAACGCCTTATCTCGGCGACCGCGGATCGATCGGGGTGGTACCACGCACGCCCAGAATGTCCTCCAGCACTTTCGCGCCGGCCAGAAGCTGCGCCTCGGCGCGGGGCTTGGCGACCATCTGCAGGCCGACCGGCAGGCCCGATGCGGTGAAGCCGCAGGGCAGCGACAGCGCCGGGCAGCAAGCCAGCGTGATCGCATAGACGATGCCGAGCCATTCGACATAATTGTCGAACTTCTTGCCGTCGCATTCGGCGACATAGCGGTTCTCGACTGGGAATGGCGGCACGATGGTCGCGGGCGCCAGCAGCAAATCGTATCGCTCGAAGAATTCAAGCGCACGCGCGGTCATCGCCACCCGCTGCGCCTCGGCGCGCTCGAGCTTTTCGACCGTGAGCTTCAGCCCTTCCTCGATGTTCCAGATCACTTCGGGCTTGAGCAGGTCGCGCTTGGTGCGCAGCAATTCGGCCTTGCTGATCGCGAAATCGAACGCGCGCAGCACGTGGAAGCATTCATGGGCCTCGCGGAGGTCGGGATGCGCCTCCTCGACGATCGCACCGGTTTCCGCAAACCGCTCCGCGGCCTTGCGGGTCACCGCTTTGACCTCGGGATCGACCGGAGTGATGCCGAGATCGGGTGAATAGGCGATGCGCTTCGGCTTCTGATTCGAGCGCGCCGCAGACAGGAACGAGGTCGGCAGCACCGGCAGCGACAGCGGATCGGCAGCATGCTCGCCGCTCATTGCGTCGAGCAGCAGCGCGAGGTCCTCGACATTGCGCGCCATCGGCCCCTGCACGCCGAGCGTGCGGTCGACCCCGAATTTCGGCGTGTGGGCGACCCGGCCGATCGACGGCCGGAGGCCTACGACGCCGCAGAAGCTCGCCGGGTTGCGCAGGCTGCCGCCCATGTCGGAGCCGTGGGCGAGCCACGCGGTGCCGCTGGACAGCGCCGCCGCGGCGCCGCCGGAGGAGCCGGCGGCCGAGCGCGATGTGTCCCAGGGATTGCGGGTCGGACCGAACACCTCGTTGAAGGTGTTGGCGCCGGCGCCGAATTCCGGGGTGTTCGACTTGGCGTAGATCACGCCGCCGTTCTGCTCGAGGCGCTCGACCAGGATGTCCGACTTCGCGGGGATGTTGTCCTTGAAGATTGGTGAGCCCAGCGTGGTGAGCACGCCGGAGACGGCGGTGAGGTCCTTGATCGGGACCGGAAGTCCCGCAAGCAGGCCGCGCTCGCTGGCCGGCTTCTGCATCAGGGCCTTGGCGTGTCTGCGGGCGCGGTCGAAGCAGAGCGTCGGCAGCGCGTTGACCTTGCCGTCGACCTCGGCGATGCGCTTTTCCAGCACGTCGAGCAGGTCGAGCGGCGTGACGTCGCCGGCTTTCAGTTTCGCGACGACGGCACACGCCGTTTCCTTCACCAAGCCCTGATCAGCCATGCGCCGTTGCTCCTATGTCTTCCGTTTGCTTGTGCTGTAGAACATTTCCTGCCGTCGTGGCAATGCGACGAGAACCGAAGAGGCAGGGATGGCAGCGTTGTTTTCCGCGCTGGACTGGCGCGCGATGAGCCAGCAGGAGCGGGACCTCGGGTTGAACAATGGCGTTGCCGTCAAGGGCAGCGCCGAGATCGCCGCCGGCTGGGAGCAGCGCTCCGCAGCGCTGCGGCAGAAGCATCCCGAGCACCTCGACCTTCGATACGGCCCGCGTGAACGCAACCGGATCGATTTTCTGAAGATGCGCGACGGCGCGCCGACGCTCCTGTTTATCCACGGCGGCTATTGGCAGACCCGCGCCAAGGAGGTGTTCACGATCTTTGCCGAGGGGCCGATGGCGCAGGGCATCAATGTGGCCCTGATCGGCTACACGCTGGCGCCGGATGCGACGCTCGACGACATCGTCGCCGAGATTCATGCGGGCATCGATTTTCTTGCCGGGCAGTTGCCCGCGCTCGGTGCCGCTGCCGAAGGTATCGTCGTGTCGGGCTGGTCGGCCGGCGGTCATCTGACATCGATGGCGTTGTCGAACACCCATGTCCGGGCCGGCATGGCGATCTCGGGCATCTACGACCTCGAGCCGATCCGGCATTCCTATCTCAACGAGAAGCTCAGGCTCGACGAAGCCGCCTCACGGCGCAATTCGCCCATGATGCAGCAAGGCAGCACGGCAAAACCGCTGTCGCTGGTGGTCGGCAGCGCTGAGCTGCCGCTGCTGCGCAAGCAGACCGCCGATTTCGCCGGCCATCGCGCCCGCTATGGCTTGCCGGTGACCTATGAGGAGATCGCCGGCGCCGACCACTTCTCGATCATGAACCAGATGCTGGCGCCGCAGGGCCGCATCACCACGCTGATCCGGCAGTTGTTCGAGCGGACGGCGTCATCCTGAGGTGCGAGCCTTGCGGCGCAATTGCGCCGCTGAGCGAGCCTCGAAGGATGACGCAGCCCGTGGCCCATCCTTCGAGACGCCGCGCAAAGGCGCGGCTCCTCAGGATGACGTCAAATAAGTGGCAAGGCCTACCCCCATCCCGACGTCAGCCCGCCATCCACCGTGTAGATCACGCCCGACGTATAGCCTGCACGATCGGACGCCAGGAACGCCATCAGGTCGCCGATCTCGCGCGCATGCGCGGGGCGCCCGAGCGGCAGGCCCTTCTGGAATTCCGTGTAGCGGCTCTCGTCGCCGAACTGGTTCTTGGCGCGGGTCTTGAGCAGCGTGACGTGGCGGTCGGTACCGACCGGGCCGGGGTTGATGCCGACGACGCGGATGTTGTCGGCGAGGCTCTTGCCGCCGAGCGCGCGGGTGAACGACATCAGCGCTGCATTGCCGGCGCTGCCGCAGATGTAATTGGCGTCGAACTTCTCGCCGGCCGCGCCGATGTCGTTGACGATCACACCGCCGCCGCGCACCTTCATCTGGGCATAGATCGCGCGCGTCAAATTGACATAGCCGAACACCTTGAGCTCCCAGGCGTGCCGCCACGTCGCCTCGTCGATCTTGTCGATCGAGCCGCCCGGGATGTCGCCGGCATTGTTGACCAGGATGTCGATATCGGCGGCCTCTTTTGCCAATCGCGCCAGATCTTCCGATTTGCGCAGATCGACGACGCTGATCGCTGCATCGATCTGATGCGCCGAACGCAGCCGTTCGGCCAGCGCCTTCAATTGCTCGCCGTTGCGGGCGGCGAGCAGCAGATTGGCGCCTTCCTCGGCAAAGGCTTCGGCGGCGGCCGTGCCAATGCCCTTGGAGGCGCCGGTGATCAGGACACGCTTGCCGCGCAGATGCAGATCCATGGGATGTCTCGCTTTGGTATGAGGAGTGGGATGTCCGCGAAATTGGTGGGGCAGGGTCGCGCCGCGGTCAACACTGCACTGCAGCGTTGCGCTCGCACGAAGTTTGGTCCATTGCAGGACCATCAGGATAGGCGGCATTGCCGGCCGGGCAAATCACAAGGGTGTTCTCGATGAGCAGCAAAAAGCAGTATCGGATTGCGGTCATTCCCGGCGACGGCATCGGCAAGGAAGTGATGCCGGAGGGCCTGCGCGTCATCGAGGCGGCGGCGAAGAAGTACGGCGTCGACGTGAAGTTCGATCATTTCGACTTCGCCTCCTACGACTATTACGAGAAGCACGGCGAGATGATGCCGGCCGACTGGAAGGCCCAGATCGGCAAGCATGACGCGATCTACTTTGGTGCGGTCGGCTGGCCGGCGAAAATACCTGACCATATCTCGTTGTGGGGTTCGCTCATAAAATTCCGCCGCGAGTTCGACCAGTACGTCAACTTGCGCCCGGTGCGGCTGATGCCCGGCGTGCCGTCGCCGCTGGCAAACCGCAAGCCCGGCGATATCGACTTCTGGGTGGTGCGCGAGAACACCGAGGGCGAGTACTCCTCCGTCGGCGGCCGCATGTTCCCGGACACCGACCGCGAATTCGTCACCCAGCAGACCGTGATGACCCGCATTGGCGTCGACCGCATCCTGAAATTCGCATTCGATCTGGCGCAGTCGCGGCCGAAGAAGCATCTGACCTCGGCGACCAAGTCGAACGGCATCTCCATCACCATGCCCTACTGGGACGAGCGCGTGGAGGCGATGGCCAAGAAGTATCCCGGTGTGAAGTGGGACAAGTACCACATCGACATTCTCACCGCGAACTTCGTGCTGCATCCGGACTGGTTCGACGTCGTGGTCGGCTCCAATCTGTTCGGGGATATTCTCTCCGACCTCGGCCCGGCCTGCACCGGCACGATCGGCATCGCGCCATCGGGCAACATCAATCCGGAAGGCGATTTCCCCTCGGTGTTCGAGCCGGTGCACGGCTCGGCGCCTGACATTGCCGGGCAGGGCATCGCCAACCCGATCGGCATGATCTGGTCGGGCGCGATGATGCTGGAGCACCTCGGCGAGAAGCAGGCAGCTGCCGCCATCGTCAGCGCGATCGAGCGCACGCTCGGCGAACGCACGCTGCGCACCCGCGACCTCGGCGGCAACGCCGACACCACGGCATGCGGCAAGGCCGTCGCGGAGATGGTGGACTAGGTTCGCTGTCAACCATGGGGGCGTCCTGGCGAAAGCCAGGACCCATTACCCCGAATGCTTGTTGTCTTGAGAGGTCTAACCACCGCCCTGCGCGATGACGCAGGCCAGTGGTAATGGGTCCTGGAATCGCGCTCGCTACGCTCGCTTGTCCAGGACGACGTCGATATTGATTGCTTCGCGGTCTGCGTAGGGTGGGTCAGCCGGAGGCCCACCATTTCTTTCCTTCAAAGTCGGCGGGTTACGCTTCGCTAACCCGCCCTACGGTCTACCCCTTCACGATCCGCCGGCAATGCTCCCATGCCGCGTGGATCAGGTTCTCGCTCGCCTCGGGCGTGCGGAAGGCGGAATGCGCAGACAGCGTCACATTCGGGATCTTGGTCAGCGGGTGATCCTTCGGCAGCGGCTCGATGTTGTAGACGTCGAGGCCGGCGTGGCGGATGTGGCCGGAGTTGAGCGCATCGATCATCGCTTGCTCATCGACGATCGCGCCGCGGGCGGTGTTGATCAGCACCACGCCCTTTTTCATTTTGGCGATCTTGTCGCGCGTAATCAGGCCGCGGGTCTCGTCGTTCAGCAAGAGATGGATCGAGACCACGTCGCTGTTCGCCAGCACGGTGTCGAGTTCGGTGAATTCGACGCCCGGATGGCTCTTGGGCGACCGGTTCCAGGCGATCACCTTCATGCCGCTGCCGAGCGCGATGCGGGCAACCTCGGCGGCGATGCCGCCGAAGCCGACCAGGCCAAGCGTCTTGCCGGTGAGCTGCATGCCGTCTTCGCGCAGCCAGTTGCCGGCGCGCATCTCGCGGTCCATCTGCGCGATCACCCGCGCCGATGACCACATCAGCGCGATCGCGGACTCCGCGACCGCGGTGTCGCCATAGCCCTTGATCAGATGCACGGAGATGCCGAGCTCGGCGAGCTCTTCCGGATTCATGTAGCTGCGCGCGCCGGTGCCGAGGAACACGACATGCTTCAGGCCGGCGCACTTTTTCGCAATGTCGGTGGGCAGCGCGGTGTGGTCGACGACCGCGATCTCGGCGCCGTCGAGCACTGCAGGATAATCCTCCGGCTTGATGTCGGGGTTGCGGTTGATCCGCATCTGGGGATCGCCTGACTTCTCCAATCGCTCGGTGATGACAGCGAGCGATTCATTGGCGTCAACAAACACTGCGCGCACGAAAGCCTCCATCCGATGAGAAGTAGCGATGATCAGGATGCGACGCCGGCGAGCGCCAGCACCGTATGCATCAGGACGTTGGCGCCGGCGGCGCAATCGGTCTGCGTGGCGTCTTCCAGCTCGTTATGGCTGATGCCGTCCTTGCAGGGCACGAACACCATCGCCGCCGGCATCACCGTGTTGAGGTTGCAGGCGTCATGGCCGGCGCCGGAGGTGATGCGGCGGTGCGAATAGCCGAGCTGCTGGGCCGCGTTCTCCACCGCGTCGACCAGCTTCGGATCGAAATGCGTCGGCGCCTTGCGCCAGACCAGGTCGAGCTGGACCTCGACCTTGCGCTTTGCTGCGATCTCGGTGACGGCTGCACGCAGGTCGCGATCCAGCGCGTCCATGATCGCGGCGTCGGCGCTGCGGCAATCCACCGTGAAGGCGATCTCGCCGGGGATGACGTTGCGCGAGGGCGCTGCGATCACGGCCTCGCCGATGGTGCCGACCGCGTTCGGCCCGTGTTTCTTCGCAATGCTTTCCATCGCCAGCACGATCTCCGACAGCGTTGCCAGCGCATCGCGGCGCAGCGGCATCGGGGTGGAGCCGGCATGGCTCTCGAAGCCCGTGATCTTGCCGTCGTACCACAACACGCCCTGGCCGGAATCGACCACGCCGATGGTCTTGCCCTCGGCCTCCAGGATCGGGCCCTGCTCAATATGCAGCTCGACGAAGCTGGTGAACTTCTGGCGGCCGACCGGGGCATCGCCGCGATAGCCGATCGAGTCCAGCGCCTGCGCCACCGTGACGCCGTCGGCATCCTTGCGCGACAGGATGTCGTCGGTGGTGAAATCGCCGACATAGGCGGCAGAGGCCATCATCGCCGGCGCAAAGCGCGAGCCTTCCTCGTTGGTCCAGTTGCAGATGCAGATCGGCAGCTCGGTCTCGATGCCGGCATCGTTGAGCGTGCGCACCATCTCGAGCGCGGCCAGCGTGCCGAGGATGCCATCATATTTGCCGCCGGTCGGCTGGGTGTCGAGATGCGAGCCGACGCCGATCGGCGGCTTCGACATGTCCCGTCCTTTCCGCAAGCCGAACATCGAGCCGAGTGCATCGACCTGAACCTCGAGGCCGGCGCTCTCGCAGGCCTTGCGGAACCAGTCGCGCACCTGCTTGTCTTCGGCGCTGAGGGTTAGCCGCCGCACGCCGCCCTTTGGCGTTGCACCGAACTGCGCGGTTTCGTGGATGGTGCCCCAGAGGCGGGCGGAATCGATCTGCAGGTTGGTCGCGGCTCGGCTCATGTCGTCAGTCCATTTCAGCTGTCTTTCCGGGGCGATGCGTCAGCATCGAACCCGGAATCTCGAGATTCCGGGTTCGGCTCTTCGAGCCGTTCCGGAATGACGTTTGATTATCCGGCACTCGTTCAATGGCGCGCCGCTTCCACCGCGTCAACCGCCACGCTCGCCTGCGCGATCTGCCTGGCGAGATGGGCGACGCGCTCGATGGCGACCGCATCGGGCGAAGCGAGCCAGCTCGCGGTGAAGGTGAGGGGCGGCAGCTTGAGGTCGGTATCGAGCAGTTGCAAGCGGCCGTCGGCCAGCTCGTTCTCGACGATCGCCGACGGAATCACCGCAATGCCAAGGCCTTCATTGGCCATGTGGATCACGGTCGCGAGCGAGGTCGAGGCGTGCAGCCGGATCGGCGGCAGGTCGGGGGCGTTGAACAGCGCGCGCACGGTCTCATAGGGCTGGGTCTTGCGCGGAAATGTGATGATCGGAAACCGCGCCAGATCCCGCCGCGCCACCGGGCCGGAGCCGAGGCCGAGCGACGGACTCGCCAGGAAGCCGATCGGGTAATCGCACAGCACATGATTGTGCGCGCCGGATGCCGAGACCGGTCCGAGCACGAAGGCGAGCTCGATCTCCTGCGCCAGCAGTCGCGGGGTCAGGTTCGGCGTGATGTCGACCTCGATCTCCAGCGACAGGTTCGGGTAGATCTCGTTGACGCTCTTGACCAGCCGCGGCAGCCAGGTGTGCACGATGGTCTCCGCGACACCGAGCCGCAGCGCGCCGCGCATCGCCGAACGGTCGCCGACCTCCGCCATCATCTCCGAGCGCAGGCCGATCAGCTTCTCGGCGTAGGTCATCATCAGCCGTCCGCTCGGCGTCGGCGAGGCCACCCGGTGATCGCGGTTCAGCAGCTTGACGCCCATCTCGCGCTCGAGCTGGGCGATGCGCTGGGAGATCGCCGGCTGGGTGGTGTTGAGCCGCTGGGCGGCGCCGCGGAAGCTGCCGAGCTTGACGACCCAGAGGAAGGTTTCGATCGAGCGGAAGTCCGTCATTGGAAGCATATCCCCGATCGATAAATCTTATTTATCGATTTTGATTAGAAAGGACGATTAGACATTATATCACGCTTGGTGTTGGTTTGTCCTTGTCGAGATTATGGGCAGGAGAATCCCATGACTGTTTTTGCGGCAGTGCAGCGATCTCAGGAGCCGGTGCTCGCGAGCGTCGAAGCGCGGCACGCCAGCCGCAACGGCATGGCCTCGGCGACCACAGCCGGGCTCGCCAACGGTTTCGTCCAGGGCAATCTGGCGATCCTGCCGGAGAAGCTCGCCGGCGCCTTCCACCGCTTCTGCCAGCTCAATCCGAAGCCGTGCCCGATCATCGGCATGTCCGACGTCGGCGATCCCAGAATCCCCGCGCTCGGCCTCGACCTCGACATCCGCACCGACGTGCCGCGCTACCGGGTCTGGCGCGACGGCGAGGTGGCGGACGAGCCGACCGACATCACCAAATACTGGCGCGACGATCTCGTCACCTTCGTGCTCGGCTGCTCCTATTCGTTCGAGGAGGCGCTGCTGGAGGACGGGCTGCCGATCCGTCACATCGAACGCAACCTGCGTGTGCCAATGTACCGGACCAACATCGCCTGCCAGCCGTCGGGGCCGTTCGCGGGACCGATGGTGGTGTCGATGCGCCCGTTCAAGCCGGCGGATGCGATCCGCGCGGTGCAGATCACCTCGCGCTTCCCGTCGGTGCATGGCGCACCGGTTCATCTCGGCCACCCGCATGCGATCGGCATCAAGGATATCGCCAAGCCCGACTATGGCGATCCGGTGCCGGTGGCCGATGACGAGATCCCGGTGTTCTGGGCCTGTGGCGTGACGCCGCAATCGGTGATCGCAAGTGCGAAGCTGCCGTTCGCGATCACGCATTCGCCGGGCCTGATGCTGGTGACCGATCTCAGGAACAAGCAGTTGGCTGTGCTCTGAATAGGCAATTCGTGCAATTCATTGAGGCTTTACTGCGCGCTACAAGCATCACATCGAAAATAACAAGCTGACCTAAGGGGAATTTCGATGACGATCTCTCGCCGTAACGTGTTGCTGGGTGCCACTGCCGCCGCTGCGCTCGGTCCGATCGCCGCGCGCGCGCAGACAAGCGAAGTGGCAATCGGCGTGATCTATCCGCTGTCCGGCTCCAGCGCCGCGATCGGCGTCGACGCGCAGCACGCCTTCAATACCGCGGCCGAGATCATCAACAAGAACTATGATTTCGCGCTGCCGCTCGCCAAGGGCGAAGGCCTGTCCGGCCTCGGCGGCGCCAAGGTCCGCCTCGTGTTCGCCGATCACCAGGCCGATCCGCAGAAGGGCCGCGCCGAGACCGAGCGGCTGATCACCCAGGAGAAGGTCTGCGCCGTCGTCGGCACCTATCAGAGCGCGGTGGCCGTCACCGTCAGCCAGACCTGCGAGCGCTATGGCGTTCCGTTCATCTCGGCCGACAATTCCTCGCCGAGCCTGCATCGCCGTGGTTTGAAATACTATTTCCGCGCCTCGCCGCATGACGAGATGTTCTCGGCCGCGATGTTCGACTTCTTCGATGCGATGAAGAAGAAGGGCCAGAAGATCGAGACCCTGGCGCTGTTCCACGAGGACACCATCTTCGGCACCGATTCGGCGAACGCGCAGACCAAGCTCGCCGGCGAGCGCGGCTACAAGATCGTGGCCGACATCAAGTACCGCGCCAACTCGCCGTCGCTGACCGCCGAGGTGCAGCAGCTCAAGGCCGCGAATGCCGACGTGCTGATGCCGTCGAGCTACACCACCGACTCGATCCTGCTGGTCAAGACCATGGCGGAGCTCGGCTACAAGCCGAAGAACATCATGGCGCAGGACGCCGGCTTCTCGGAGAAGGCGACCTATGATGCGGTCGGCGACAAGCTCGAGGGCGTGATCTCGCGCGGCAGCTTCTCGCTCGACCTGGCGCAGAAGCGGCCGATGGTCGGTCTCATCAACGAGATGTACCGCGCCAAGTCGGGCAAGGACTTCAACGACTACTCGTCGCGCCAGTTCATGGGCCTGATCGTGATGGCCGACGCCATCAACCGCGCCAAGTCGACCGACGGCGAGAAGATCCGCGAAGCGCTGGTCGCCACCGACATGCCGGGCGACGTGACCATCATGCCGTGGCGGCGCGTCAAGTTCGACGAGATGGGGCAGAACAATTTCGCCGATCCGGTGTTGCTGCAATATACCGCGAAGAACTTCGTGACGATCTTCCCGGAACAGGCCGCCGTCTCCGAGGCGATCTGGCCGATGAACAGCTGATCGTTCGGACGCTTTCTCTCCGTCGTCCCGGGCAAGCGAAGCGCGACCCGAGATCCCCGCGCGAGTGCGTGCACTCATCGCGTAACACAGGCAGGCGTTTTGCGATGATTGGTTGTTGGTCCTGCTACCGATGCATTTGTGGTTATGGGTCTTGGCCTTCGCCAGGACGACGCGAGAGACACATGTTGACTGGGGCACAGCGGTGACAGCCGAGACCATTATCCAGAGTTTGGCGAGCGGCCTCCTGATGGGGTTGCTCTACGGACTGATCGCCGCCGGCCTCGCATTGATCTTCGGATTGATGGACGTCGTGAATTTCGCGCACGGCGAATTCCTGATGATCGCGATGTACGCGACCTTCTTCCTGTTCGCGTTCTTCGCGATCGACCCCTTGCTCGCGGCGCCGTTGGTCGCCGCGGCATTGTTCGTGTTCGGCGCGGTGGTCTACCTCTTGGTGGTCCGCTTCGCGATGCGCGCCAAGGCCAATGCCGGCATGGTGCAGATCTTCTCCACCTTCGGCCTTGCGATCGTGATGCGGGGCCTCGCCCAGTTCTTCTTCACGCCCGACTACCGCAGCGTCACCAACTCCTGGGTCGGCGGCAAGACGATCTCGATCGCCGGCATCTATCTGCCGGAGCCGCAGCTGATCGGCGCGATGCTGTCGATCGCGGCCTTCGTCGCGCTCTACTTCTTCATCAATCACACCGATTTCGGCCGCGCGCTCGAGGCGACCCGCGAAGACGCCGGCGCGGTGGCGCTGGTCGGCATCGACAAGAACCGGGTGTTCGCGCTCGGCTGGGGCCTCGGTGCCGCGCTGGTCGGCCTGGCCGGCGCCATCATGGCAATCTTCTTCTATGTCTATCCAGACGTCGGCGCGTCGTTTGCGCTGATCGCCTACGTCACCGTGGCGCTCGGCGGCTTCGGTAGCGTGTTCGGCGCCTTTGCCGGCGGCATCATCGTCGGCCTGGTCGAGGCGACCACCGCGATGATCCTGCCGCCGTCGCTGAAATCGGTCGGCATCTATGCCGTCTATCTCCTGGTCGTCTTCATCCGCCCACGTGGCCTGTTCGGATCGATGTGATGGACACCCACTTCGCCCAACGCCGCAGGCGTGACCTGATCGTGGCGGCCTGCCTTGCGGTGATCGCAGCGTTAGTGCCGCTGTTCGTCAAGGACGTCTACATCCAGAACATCATGGTCTTGACCCTGATGTATGCCGCGCTGTCGCAGAGCTGGAACATCCTGTCCGGCTATTGCGGACAGATCTCGCTCGGCCATGCGCTGTATTTCGGGCTCGGCGCCTACACCACCGCGCTGCTGTTCACCAAGTTCGGCGTGCTGCCGTGGTTCGGCATGCTGGCGGGCGGGGCGATCTCCGCCATGATCGCAATGGCGCTCGGCTATCCCTGCTTCCGCCTGCGCGGGCATTATTTCGTGATCGCGACCATCGTGATCGCCGAGATCGCGCTGCTGCTGATCCAGAACTGGGATTGGGCTGGCGCCGCTCTCGGCATCGATATCCCGGTGCGCGGCGACAGCTGGCTCAAATTCCAGTTCACGCGCTCCAAGCTGCCATACTTCTATTTCGCGCTGGCGCTGGCCTGCATCGCCTGGCTCGTCACCTGGTGGCTTGAGGACTCCAAATGGGGTTATTGGTGGCGGGCGGTGAAGGACAATCCGGATGCTGCCGAGAGCCTCGGCGTGGTCGTGTTCAATTCCAAGATGGGCGCGGCGGCGGTCTCCGCCTTCCTTGTCGCCGTCGGCGGCAGCTTCTACGCCCAGTTCGTCTCCTATATCGACCCCGAAAGCGTGATGGGTTTCCAGTTCTCGTTGTTGATGGCGCTGCCCGCTGTGTTGGGGGGCATCGGCACGCTGTGGGGGCCGGTGCTCGGCGCGGTGATCCTGATCCCGCTGACAGAGCTGACGCGATCCTTTGTCGGCGGTTCCGGCCGCGGCGTCGACCTGATCGTCTATGGCGCGCTGATCGTCGCGATCTCGCTGGCACTGCCGAAGGGGCTCGTCAGCGTGTTCAGCATGCTCTCCGGGCGCAAGGAGGCCGCGCGATGACGGCCCCGCTCTTGGAAACCCGCGGCGTCTGGCAGCGCTTCGGCGGCCTCATCGCCAACAGCGACGTCTCGATCTCGGTCGGGCGCGGCGAGATCGTCGGCCTGATCGGGCCGAACGGCGCCGGCAAGTCGACGCTGTTCAACCTGATCGCGGGCGTGCTGCCGCCCACCCAGGGCTCGATCATCTTCGACGGCGAGGACGTGACGAAGCTGCCGGCGGCGGAACGCTGCCAGCGCGGCGTCGGGCGCACCTTCCAGGTGGTCAAGAGTTTCGAGACCATGACCGTGATCGACAACGTCATCGTCGGCGCGCTGATCCGCAACACCAAGATGCGCATCGCGCGGCAGAAGGCCTATGAGGTCCTGGAGTTCTGCGGACTTGCGGCGCGCGCCGAAAAGCTCGCCGCCGACCTCGTGCCGTCGGAGAAGCGCCGGCTCGAAGTCGCCCGTGCGCTGGCCACCGAACCGAAGCTGCTGCTGCTCGACGAAGTGCTGACCGGGCTGACGCCGGTCGAGGCGCAGACCGGCGTCGAGCTGGTGCGCAAGGTGCGGGCCACCGGCGTCACCGTGCTGATGGTCGAGCATGTGATGGAGATCGTGATGCCGCTCGTCGACCGCGCCATCGTGCTCAATCTCGGCAAGGTGCTGGTCGAGGGCAAGCCGACCGAGGTCGTCCGCAATCCAGAAGTCATTTCTGCCTATCTCGGGGATCGTCATGCTGTCGGTGCGTGAAGTCACCACCGCCTATCAGGGCCTGGTTGCGATCTCCTCGGTGTCGATCGACGTCACCAAGGGCGAGATCGTCTGCGTCGCCGGCGCCAACGGCGCGGGTAAGTCGACGCTACTGAAATCGATCGCCGGCGCCGAGCGGCCGCGCGCCGGCACCGTCACCTTCGACGGCAAGCGGATCGACGGACAGCCGCAGCACGTCATCACCGCTGATGGCATCGCCTTCGTGCCGGAGAACCGCCGGCTGTTTCCGCGGCTCTCGGTGCGCGACAATCTGCGGCTCGGCAGCTATCTCTATCGCAGCCAATCCGACCGCGATGCGCCGCTCGATCTGGTGTTCAATCTGTTCCCGCGGCTCGGCGAGCGGCTCGAGCAGCGCGCCGAGACCTTGTCCGGCGGCGAGCAGCAGATGCTCGCGATCGGCCGCGCCCTGATGACGCGGCCGCGGCTTCTGATGCTCGACGAGCCGTCGCAGGGCATCATGCCGAAGCTGGTCGACGAGATCTTCCAGGCCGTGAAGCGCATCCGCGACGCCGGCATGACGGTCCTGATCGTCGAGCAGCGCATGGCGGAGTGCCTCGAGATCGCCGACCGCGCCTACATCCTGCAGACCGGCCGCGTGCTGATGCAGGGCACCGCGGCCGAGATCACCGGCAATCCCGACGTGCGCAAGGCGTATCTGGGGCTGTAGTTGCGGACGCGTTGCCGCAGTCGGGGTGAGCGCAGCGACATCCGGGCCAGCCCTCCCGCATGTCGCTTCGCTCATGCGGGCAAGGCGATCGACTTTGTAGGGCGGATTAGCCGAAGGCGTAATCCGCCGTGATGCCGCATACGAAAGACGGCGGATTACGCTCCGCTAATCCGCCCCACGGACTACGGACCGCCCGCTCAATGCTCATGCTCCGGCAGCCCGAATACCTTCGTCAAATCTGCCACCTGTTCGGGCGAGAGATAGCGCGGGTTCAGCCCGCGCAGCAGCAGATAGAGCTTGGCGGTTTCCTCGAGCTCCTCGGTCGCGAATACCGCCGCTTCCAGCGTGTCGCCTGACACCACGGGCCCGTGATTGGCGAGCAGCACCGATGAATATTTCCCGGCCAGGCCCCTGATCGCGTCGGCAACGCCGGGGTCGCCGGGGCGATAGTAGGGCACCAGCGCGGTTTGGCCGCATTTCATGACGTAATAGGCCGTCATCGCCGGCAGCGCCGCGCGCGGGTCGATCTCGGGCAGCATCGAAAGCGCGACCGAATGGGTCGAGTGCAGATGCACCACTGCGCCGGCGCTGGTGCGCGTCTGGTAGAGCGCGGTGTGCAGCGGCACTTCCTTGGTCGGGGCATCGCCGGAGATGAGGCGGCCGTCGGCGTCGAGCCGCGACATTTTCGCCGGATCGAGGAAACCGAGCGAGGCGTTGGTCGGCGTCACCAGCCAGCCGCCGTCGTCGAGCCGGACGCTGATATTGCCCGAGGAGCCCGGCGTCAGCCCACGCTCGAACAGCGAGCGGCCGAAGCGGCAGATATCCTCACGAAGCTTTGTTTCGCTCATCCGCTTTTGTCCACCGGTTTCGTCCGCCTGTTTTTGTCTTGGCGCTATCCGTTTTCCGCTTTGTCTCATGCTTTGGCAGCACGGCCAAGGCGTGATAGGCAAGCAGCAACGCGCGTGATCCGGAAGAGTGGAAACCCGCTTCACGTGCAATCAAGTAAAAATTTGAGGATCGCCGCATGTCGAGTTCCGCAACACCGCAGGTCGCCGTCATCGGACTGGGCTCGATGGGATACGGCATGGCGACCTCGCTCAAGCGCGCCGGCCTTGTGGTGACCGGCTGCGACGTGTCGGCCGATGCCGTGGCGCGCTTTGTGGCCGACGGCGGCAAGGGTGCAAAAACGCCGGCCGAAGCGGCCAGGGATGCCGACATCGTCGTCAGCGTCGTCGTCAATGCGGCGCAGACCGAGGCCATCCTGTTCGGCAAGGACGGTGCCGCCGAGACCTTGGCCAAGGACGCGGTCTTCATTTCCTCGGCGACCATGGATCCCGATATCGCGCGTCGGCTCGCAAAGCAGCTTGAAGCGACCGGCCGGCATTATCTCGACGCCCCGATCTCCGGCGGCGCGCAGCGCGCGGCCCAGGGCGAATTGACGATCCTCGCCTCCGGCAGCGCGGCGGCGTTCGCGAAGGCGCGGCCGGCGCTGGATGCGATGGCGGCAAAGCTCTACGAGCTCGGCGATGCCGCAGGGCAGGGCGCCGCGTTCAAGATGATCAACCAGCTGCTGGCCGGCGTGCACATCGCGGCCGCCTCGGAGGCGATCGCGTTTGCCGCCAAGCAGGGGCTCGATATCCGCAAGGTCTATGAGGTGATCACGGCCTCCGCCGGCAATTCCTGGATGTTCGAGAACCGCATCCCGCATGTGCTCGACGGCGACTACGCGCCGCGCAGCGCGGTCGAGATCTTCGTCAAGGACCTCGGCATCATCCAGGATATGGCGCGCAATGCGCGCTTCCCGGTGCCGGTCTCGGCCGCGGCGCTGCAGATGTTCCTGATGACATCGGCCGCCGGCATGGGCCGCGACGACGACGCGTCGGTGGCGCGGATGTATGCGCAGGTCACCGGCACCAAGCTTCCCGGCGCGAAATAGGAGGATCCTGCCATGCCCCGCTTTGCCGCCAACCTCACCATGATGTTCAACGAGGTCCCGTTCCTCGACCGCTTCGATGCGGCGGCGAAAGCGGGCTTCACCGCGGTCGAGTTCCTGTTTCCGTACGACCATCCGGCCGAGGAGGTCGGCAAGCGGCTCAAGGCCGCCGGGCTGACGCAGGCGCTGTTCAACCTGCCGCCGGGCGACTGGAACGCCGGCGAGAAGGGATTTGCCGCGCTGCCAGATCGTTTCGCCGATTTGCAAGCGAGCCTGAAGACCGCGCTGCCTTATGCGCAGGCGACCGGCGTCAAGCGTGTGCATCTGATGGCCGGGATCGCGGACCGCAGCGATGCCAGGGCGGTCGCGGCGTTTCGCAAATCGGTCGCGCATGCCGCCGAGTTCTTCGCGCCGCACGGCCTCGACGTCGTGATCGAGCCGATCAATCCGCGCAACGTGCCCGGCTACTTCCTCAACGACTTCATCTTCGCGCGCGACCTGATCAAGGAGGTTGATATCGCGAACCTCAAGCTGCAGTTCGACATCTACCACTGCCAGATCATCCATGGCGACGTCACGATGCGGCTGCGCGAGATGATGCCGATCATTGGCCACGTCCAGATCGCCTCGATCCCCTCGCGCAACGAGCCCGACGGCGAGGAGCTGAACTATCCGTTCCTGTTCGGTGAACTCGACCGGCTCGGTTACGGCGGCTTTGTCGGCTGCGAATATAATCCGCGCGGCAAGACCACCGACGGTCTCGCCTGGTTCAAGCCCTATGCCGGAGTGAGGCCGTGACACTCGCACTCGGTTGCATCGCCGACGACTATACCGGCGCCTCCGACCTCGCCAACACGCTGACCCGCGCCGGCCTACGCACGGTGCAGACCATCGGCGTGCCCGCCGACGATCTCGCGCTGCCGGAGGTCGACGCCGTCGTGGTGTCGCTGAAGAGCCGCTCGATCGAGGCCGGCGTTGCCGTGACACGTTCGCGCGCCGCGGAGAGCTGGCTGCGCGGCCGCGGCGCAGGGCACGTCCTGTTCAAGATCTGCTCGACCTTCGATTCCACCGATGCCGGCAATATCGGTCCGGTGATGGACGCGCTGCGCGCCGACTCCAAAGACAATATCGTGCTGGTGACGCCGGCGTTCCCGGAAACCGGCCGCACCGTCTATCAGGGCAATCTGTTCGTCGGCTCGGTGCCGCTGAACGAGAGCCCGCTGAAGGACCATCCGCTCAACCCGATGCATGATTCCAATCTGGTCCGCGTGCTGGCGCGCCAGAGCACGACCAAGATCGGCCTGATCGATCTGGCGACGCTGAGCCGCGGCACCGAGGCCGTTCGGACAAAGCTCGCCGAGCTTGCGCGCAGCGGCATCGGCGCTGCGATCGTCGACGCGGTGTTCGACCGCGACCTCGAAACCATCGGGCAGGTGGCGCTGGATCACGGTCTCTCGGTCGGCGCCTCCGGCATCGGGCTTGGATTGGCGCGGGCGCTGGTTGCCGCAGGCAAGGCCAAATCGGGTGCCGTGAATGCCGTGACCAGCGCAGCAATCGGCGGGCCGGCCGCCTGCCTCGCCGGCAGTTGCTCGCAGGCGACCCTGCGCCAGATCGCCAGCGCCGAGAAGGTGATGCCGGTCCTGCACCTCGACCCCGAGCGGGTGATCGCCGGCAAGGACGAGGCGCAGCGCGCGCTCGCCTGGGCCAAAGAGCGGCTCGGCACGGGGCCGATTCTGATCGCCAGCAGCTCGACCCCGGAGGAGGTGGCAGCTCTGCAATCCCGTCATGGCCGTGATGCAGCCGGACATGCGATCGAGCAGGCGATGGCCGACATCGCGGAGGGGCTGGTGCGGTCGGGCGTGCACAGGCTGGTGGTCGCCGGTGGTGAAACTTCAGGCGCCGTGGTCGACCGCCTGGGTATCCCGGGATTCCTGGTCGGTGCGGAAATCGCTGCGGGCGTGCCGGTTCTGCGCGCGGTCGGCGCTGGAAAGGGCGAGATGGTGCTTGCCCTGAAATCAGGCAATTTCGGCGGGCCGGAGTTCTTCTCGGACGCGCTGGCATTGATGCCTTGATGCGCCCGCCGCGCATCATGTCGCGGCGGTGACGGGCATCTCCGTAGTTCAACGGGGAACCAAATTAACCCTACTTAAGGAGGGGGGCTGGCTTTGATGTCTACGGCGTTGCGCCGCGCCCCCAGCCATTCGATCGGGCCTCGCGAGCCCGATATCCAAGAGACCTCAAGATGTTCGCCAAATTCTCGATCCGCGCCAAGATCATTGCCGTGGTGTCCTTCCTGCTTGTCGCAATGGCGGGCATGGGCCTGCTGTCGGTCACGAGCATGCGGTCGATCAATGCCAACACGGTGGATATCACGAAGAACTGGCTACCGAGCGTGCGTGCGCTTGGGGATCTGCGCGCCGGCGCCATCACCTACCGCAACGTGATCCGCGAGCACATGCTGGTCGAGACGCTGGAGGAGAAGCTCGCGCAGGAGAAGACCCTGGCGTCGGTGGTCGAAGCCAACACCAAGGTCCGCGCGATCTACGAGCCGATGATCACCTTGCCGGAAGAGCGGGCGCTCTACAATCAATGGGTCGACACCTGGACCCGCTACCAGAAGGGCACCGAGGAGGTGATGGCGCTGTCGCGCAAGGAGGTCGGCAAGGTCCCGCACGAAGCGCATGAGCTGAACGCCAAAACCGTGAACAAGATCGGCCTCGAGGCGGACGAGATCCTGCGCAAGGATATCGACCTCAACAACGCCGGTGCCGACAAGGCGGCGCAGGATGCTGCGAACAGCTACGCATCGGCGTTCATGCTGCTTGCGATCATGCTCGGCGCCGTCATCATCGTGGGCGCCGGTATCGGCTTCCTGATGATCCGCGACGTGACGTCCGGCATCGCCTCGATCGTGAGCCCGATGCAGGCGCTCGGCCGCGGTGACCTCACCGCAATCGTGCCGCACCAGGGCGAGAAGACCGAGATCGGCGCGATGGCCGACACGCTGCAGGTGTTCAAGGAAGCCCTGGTTGCCAAGAAGGCCGCCGATGAGGCCGCCGCCGCCGACGCGGAAGCCAAGATCGAGCGCGGCCGCCGGGTCGATACCATCACCCGCAATTTCGAGCAGATGATCGGTGAGATCGTGCAGACCGTGTCGTCGGCCTCGACCCAGCTCGAAGCTTCGGCCAGCACGCTGTCGTCGACCGCACGGCGGTCGCAGGAACTGACCACTTCGGTTGCCGCTGCGTCCGAGGAGGCCTCGACCAACGTGCAGTCGGTGGCGTCTGCGACCGAAGAGCTGTCGTCGTCGGTGACCGAGATCAGCCGCCAGGTGCAGGAGTCGGCGCGGATGGCGGGCGATGCCGTCGGCCAGGCGCGCACCACCAACGATCGCGTCAGCGAGTTGTCGAAGGCCGCCGCGCGGATCGGCGACGTCGTCGAACTGATCAACACGATTGCCGGCCAGACCAACCTGCTGGCGCTGAACGCCACCATCGAGGCGGCGCGCGCCGGTGAAGCCGGCCGCGGCTTCGCGGTCGTGGCCTCCGAGGTGAAGGCGCTGGCCGAGCAGACCGCGAAGGCCACCGGCGAGATCGGTCAGCAGATCGCCGGCATCCAGACCGCGACCCAGGAGTCGGTCGGCGCGATCAAGGAGATCTCGTCGACCATCGAGCGGCTGTCGGAGATCTCCTCCACCATTGCCGCCGCGGTCGAAGAGCAGGGTGCCGCGACGCAGGAGATTTCCCGCAACGTGCAGCAGGCGGCGCAGGGCACCCAGCAGGTCTCGGCCAACATCACCGACGTGCAGCACGGCGCCAACGAAACCGGCTCGGCTTCGACCCAGGTGCTGTCGGCGGCGCAGTCGCTCTCGGGTGACAGCAACCGCCTCAAGCTCGAGGTCGGCAAATTCCTCGACGCCGTCCGCGCGGCCTGACGCCGGGCGAGCCTTTGACCATCGAATATGCCCGGCCGACCGGCCGGGCATTGTTCTTTGCGTGGATACGGTGACCGGCTCGGCGTCGGGCCAGGTGGTGCTGTCGGCGGCGCAGTCGCTCTCGGGCGACAGCAGCCGCCTCAAGCTCGAAGTCGGCAAGTTCCTCGACGCCGTCCGCGCGGCCTGATCCGGCGCCGCCTGGGCGGCCATACAGGCATCGTTGTCGGGGCAACCGATCCTGGCGTGGTGAGCCGGCCGGCCCACCACGCTTTACATTTTCGCAGAGCAGCGATGCGCCAGCCTCGTGACGGCCGAAACGGCGTGCTCGGCCAGCGCATATTCGCAGCAGAGCCGTCTCTTTTTTGACGATGATACGAGCGCGATCAGCGGCACCGCGTCCAGCGTACCCGATCGGAGCGCACGGCTTCACGTACTATGCCAAGGAAGTGAAGGCCGCCGCGGCTCCGCAGGTTGGCGTTTTGCCCGTCATCGGGTAAATCGGCCGCTGCGGAACGGCTTTTGCAATGTCGATTCCGCTGCCCGGGGCGGGCTTCATTTCGGGAATGCTGCTTTTATGATCGCACTGGTCCGTATCGCGCTGAGCCGGCCATATACTTTCGTCGTGCTCGCGATCCTGCTCTTGATCATCGGACCGCTGGCCGCACTGCGCACGCCGACCGACATCTTTCCCGACATTCGTATCCCCGTGATCGGCGTGGTCTGGCAGTACACCGGTCTGCCGCCCGACCAGATGGCCGGCCGCATCACTTCGCCGTTCCAGCGCGCGCTGACCACGACGGTCAACGACATCGAGCACATCACCGCCAACTCGTATAACGGGTTCGGCATCATCAAGATCTTCTTCCAGCCCAATGTCGACATCCGCACCGCCAACGCGCAGGTCACCGCGATTTCGCAGACCCTGCTCAAGCAGATGCCGCCGGGCGCGACGCCGCCGCTGATCCTGAACTACAGCGCCTCGACGGTTCCGATCATCCAGGTCGCATTGTCGGGCGAAGGCCTGACCGAGCAGAACCTCGCCGACATCGGCATCAACCAGCTGCGCACGCCGCTGGTCACGGTGCCTGGCGCTGCGATCCCCTATCCGTTCGGCGGCAAGCAGCGCCAGGTCCAGATCGATCTCAATTCGACCGCGCTGCAGGCGCGCGGCCTGTCCGGCCAGGACGTCGCCAACACGCTCGCGGCACAGAACCTGATCACGCCGGTCGGCACGCAGAAGATCGGCAATTTCGAATACACCGTAAACCTGAACAACTCGCCGCTCCGGATGGAGGAACTCGGCGACCTGCCGATCAAGCAGGTCAACGGCGCAATGGTCTATGTGCGTGACGTCGCCACCGTCCGCGACGGCAACCCGCCGCAGACCAACATCGTCCATGTCGACGGCAACCGTTCGGTGCTGATGATGGTGCTAAAGGCCGGCGCCACCTCGACGCTCGATATCATCTCCGGCATCAAGCAGAAGGTGATCGACGTCAAGGATCAGATGCCGGACGCGCTGAAGATCGGCTTCATCGGCGACCAGTCGGTATTCGTCCGCGGTGCGATCACCGGCGTCGCCTTCGAGGGCGTGATCGCCGCGCTGCTCACCAGTGTGATGATCCTGCTGTTCCTCGGCAGCTGGCGCTCGACCGTCATCATCGCGGTGTCGATCCCGCTGTCGGTGCTCGGGGCCATCATCATGCTGTCCCTGATCGGCGAGACGCTGAACATCATGACGCTCGGCGGCCTTGCGCTCGCGGTCGGCATCCTGGTCGACGACGCCACGGTGACCATCGAGAACATCAACTACCATCTCGAGCAGGGCAAGCCGGTCGAGCAATCGATCCTCGACGGCGCCAACCAGATCGTGACGCCGGCCTTCGTCTCGCTGCTCTGTATCTGCATCGTGTTTGTGCCGATGTTCTTCCTGACCGGCGTGGCGCGCTTCCTGTTCGTGCCGATGGCCGAAGCTGTCATGTTCGCGATGATCTGGTCGTTCATCCTGTCGCGCACTTTGGTGCCGACCATGGCGAACTATTTGCTGCAGGCGCATGTCCATCACGAGGGCGCGCCGCCGAAATCGCGCAATCCGCTGGTCTGGTTCCAGCGCAGCTTCGAGGCGCGGTTCGAGCGCATCCGCGGCGGCTATCGCGGCCTGCTCGAGATGGCGCTCGGCCACCGCAAGGTGTTCGTCGGCGGCTTCCTCGCGGTGGTTGCCGCGTCGTTCGTGCTGGTGCCGTTTCTGGGGCGCAACTTCTTTCCGTCGGTCGATGCCGGCAACATCCTGATGCATGTCCGCACCCAGGTCGGCACCCGTGTCGAGGAGACCGCCAACCAGCTCGCCGACATCCAGAAGGCGATCCGCAAGCTGGTCCCCGGCGAGATCGAGACCATGACCGACAACATCGGCATGCCGATCTCCGGCATCAACATGACCTACAACAACACCGGCGTGATCGGTCCGCAGGACGGCGACATCCAGATCCGCCTCAAGGAAGGCCACAAGCCGACCGAGCAGCATGTCCGCACGCTGCGTGAACAGTTGCCGCGGCTGTTTCCGGGCACCAGCTTCGCGTTCCTGCCGGCCGACATCGTCAGCCAGATCCTGAACTTCGGCGCGCCGGCGCCGATCGATTTGCAGATCCGCGGCGCCAACCTCGATGCCAATTTCGCCTACGCCAACAAGCTATTGGCGAAGATCAAGCGCATCCCCGGCATTGCCGACGCGCGGATCCAGCAGTCGCCGAACAATCCGACCTTCAACATCGATGTCGATCGCACCCGCGCGCAATATGTCGGCCTGACCGAGCGCGACGTCACCAACTCGCTGGTCGTCAACCTTGCCGGCTCCTCGCAGGTCGCGCCGACCTACTATCTCAATCCCGACAACGGCGTGTCCTATTCCATCGTGATGCAGACGCCGCAATACCAGATCGACTCGCTGAGCGCGCTGCAGACGCTGCCGATCACCGCGACCGGCAACACCCAGGCGCCGATCCTCGGCGGCATCGCCGACATCAAGCGCGCGACCTCGAGCGCGGTGGTGTCGCAATACGACATCCAGTCGCTGGTGCAGATCTACGCCACGACGCAGGGCCGCGATCTCGGCGGCGTCGCGACCGACGTGCGCCAGCTGATTGCTGACACCGCAAAGGAAGTGCCGAAGGGCTCCTCCGTGGTGCTGCTCGGCCAGGTGCAGACCATGAACTCGGCCTTCACTGGCCTCTTGTTCGGCCTGCTCGGCGCGGTCGTCTTGATCTACTTCCTGATCGTGGTGAACTTCCAGTCCTGGTCGGACCCGTTCGTGATCATCACGGCGTTGCCCGCAGCACTCGCCGGCATCGTCTGGATGCTGTTCACGACCCAGACCACGCTGTCGGTTCCGGCGCTGACCGGCGCCATCATGTGCATGGGCGTTGCGACCGCCAACAGCGTGCTCGTGATCAGCTTTGCCCGCGAGCGCTATGAGGAACTTGGCGATCCCGTCGCGGCCGCGCTGGAGGCCGGATTTGTCCGCTTCCGCCCAGTGCTGATGACCGCGCTCGCCATGATCATCGGCATGGCGCCGATGGCGCTGGGGCTCGGCGAGGGCGGCGAGCAGAACGCGCCGCTGGGCCGCGCCGTGATCGGCGGCCTGATCTTTGCAACCTTCGCGACGCTGATGTTTGTTCCCGTGGTATTCAGTATGGTACACAAGAAACAAGGCGCCAAAGCCGCCGCCTCATCGGAGATTCCGCATGCAGCCCACTGAACAGCGCCCACCGGTGTCTCGCCGGAGATTGGGCATATTCGGCGTGGTTGCACTGGTCGGCGCCGGGCTGATCGTCGGCACCGGCATCCGCGCCCGTGAGGAGCAGGACACAAGGTTGAAGGAATGGACCGACGACCAGGCCATTCCGACGGTCGCCGTGGCGCTGCCGAACGCCAAGGCGCTGAGCCCCACGATCGACCTGCCGGGCCGGCTCGAGGCCTATTCCCGCGCACCGATCTTCGCGCGGGTTTCCGGCTATCTCAAGAGCTGGGACGCCGACATCGGGGCCCGCGTCAAGGCCGGCCAGGTGATCGCCGAGATCGAGGCACCCGACCTTGACCAGCAATTGCTGCAGGCGCGCGCCGATCTCGCCAGTGCCCAGGCCTCAGCCAAGCTCTCCGAGGCGACGCTGACCCGGCGCAAGACGCTGGTCGCCTCGAACTTCGTCTCCGCCCAGGAGATCGACGAGCGCACCGCCGACCTCTCCAACAAGAACGGTGCGGTCAGGTCCGGCCAGGCCAATGTCGAGCGGCTGGAAGCGCTCGCCGGTTACAAGAAGATCACGGCGCCGTTCGACGGCGTGGTGACCTCGCGCGACACCGACGTCGGCGCGCTGATCAACGCCGGCGGCAACTCGGGTCCCGCGATGTTCACGATCTCGGACATCACCAAGCTGCGCGTCTACGTCAACGTGCCGCAGAACTACGTCCCGGCGATCAAGATCGGCGCCAAGGCCTCCTTGGTGTTGCCGGATTACCCGAACCGCACGTTCCAGGCGACGGTGGAAGCCTCCTCGCAGGCGGTCGATGTCGCCTCCGGCACCACGCGGATGCAACTCGGGCTCGACAACTCCTCCGGCGAGCTGATGCCGGGCAGCTACGCCAGCGTGAAGCTCAATTTGCAGCGCGAGGCCGCGCCGCTCAGCATTCCCGCCAGCGCGCTGATCTTCAACGGCAACGGCCTGCGGGTCGCAACCGTCAGCCCTGATGACAAGGTGCTGTTCAAGACCGTCAAGATTGGCCGCGACCTCGGCAAGGAGATCGAGATCGCCTCGGGCCTCGCCCCCGACGACCGCATCATCACCGCCCCGCCGGACGGCCTCGCCGACGGCGATCATGTCCGCGTGACCGGTGTCGGCGCCAAGGGCAAGCCGACAACGGCGTCAGAAAAGCAGGATGTGAAGGGGTAGGGCGCGTAGCGCTCGCCTCTAACCTCGCCCCGCTTGCGGGGAGAGGTCGGATCGCATCGTCAGATGCGATCCGGGTGAGGGGGTACAGGTCTCACGGCGAGCAGAACTCGCGGAAGCGGCCCCTCACCCCAACCCTCTCCCCGCAAGAGCGGGGCGAGGGAGCTTAGAGACCTAGCCCGTCTTATTCATGATTGCCGGGCGGGGCAGCTGGAACATTTCCGGTCGGGGTGAAGGCGCGCGCGAACGCTTCGGCTTTTTCGCCGCTTTTCGACCCGACTTCGTGAACGCGTTGGAGGAC